>JAICUO010000425.1 GCA_025935815.1 Streptosporangiaceae bacterium | reverse complement strand
GGTGGCCGGGCTGAGCGCCGCGCAGCGGATGGGGATCAGCATCCCGGCGGACCTGTCGATCGTCTCCTGGGACGACTCGGTTTTGTGTGAGATTACCCACCCGGCGCTGACCGCGCTGCGGCGCGACATCGCCGAGATCGGCTCCGGGGCCGCGCGGCTGTTGCGCGAGGTAGTCGACGGGCACCACCCAGCTCACGTTAAGGAAGCCACTCCGCAGCTGCTGGCGCGCGACAGCACGGGACCGGTGCCCAGCGATGACGTGCCCGGCCCGGTGCTCCGCCAGGTGACCGCGTTACATATGTCCTGAGCTGCCCTTTTAGTCGGCTAGCGTGGGCTGGCGCCGACCTCCGGGCGGGCATCGGGCGGGTCGTTAATTAGCTTGAGACCTGATCGCGACGTGACAGATACGTAGCTTGGTCTTTACTTCGCCGCCTAAACCGGTTAACACTTAACCGGTATAGCCCACCTGTTCAACGGCGACGACGAGGCGGCCAGGCAACTGACCGCGGGGACGCCGGGCCCTGAACAAACATCCCGAGCTGTGGTGGCCGTTCGGGCGGACGGGTCGTCCGCCTCGTCCGCGACGGACTTTCGTCCCTACCGGGGCGCCGCAGTGCGGGATTACCAGAGGACTTGTGCATTGGAGGAGGTAGGAGCAGGTGCCTACACGTAAGATGACGGGCCGCTGGCGGCCCGCCAAGCTCGTGGCCGTGACGGCCGCCGGCCTGCTGACGCTGGCCACGGCCGCGGCCTGCAGCAGCTCGGGATCTTCAAGCAGCGGCAGCGCTCCCGCGGCGACCGGCTCATCGTCGGCCTCGACCGGGACCAGCCCGATCACCCAGTTCCCGCGGAATGAGACGCTGTACACCAGCGGCACGCTGTACAGCGCCCCGTCCACGTGGAACCCGTACAACCTAGGCAACTACACCACTGGCGCCCAGGGCCTGATCTACGAGCCGCTGTTCCTGTACGACCCGGCCAAGGGCGTCCTCAAGCCGTGGCTGGCGTCCAGCGGCACGTGGGACGCGGCCAACAAGGTCTACACGATCAAGGTCCGCGACAACGTCAAGTGGAGCGACGGCCAGCCGCTCACCGGCGCTGACGTCGCGTGGTCGATCACCTCGGCGGCCACCAACGCCGCCAACCCGTACAACTCCAACGCGGCGTCGGTCGCCTCGGCCACCGCCAGCGGCAACACGGTGACGGTGACGTTCAAGGGCACGCCGGCGTACGCGGCGTGGGACTCCTACCTGTGGAAGGCGCCGGTCGTCTCCAAGGCCGAGTTCTCCAAGGTGCCGGCCACCCAGGTCGCCACCTGGGCCGACACCAAGCCCGTCGGCACCGGGCCGATGACCCTGCTGACCTACAACGCGACCGAGACCGCCTACCAGGTCAAGCCGGACTGGTGGGGCTCGACCGCGATGGGGCTTAACTTCAAGTTCAAGTACCTGGTCGACGTGGTCAACGGCTCTAACAACGTCGAGCTCGGCGCCCTCACCTCGGGCCAGGTCGACTGGAGCAACAACTTCCTGCCGAACATCAACCAGCTCATCAACGGCATCGGCGGGTACGGCTTCAAGACCTACTACCCGAACGCGCCGTACATGCTGCCGGCCAACACCGCGTGGCTGACGTTCAACACCAACAAGGCGCCGTTCAACAACGTCAACTTCCGCAAGGCCATGGCCTACGCCATCAACCCCGACCACGTCGTTAACAACGTGTACGGTGGCCTGGTCAAGGCGGCCGACCCCACGGGCCTGCTGCCGAACCTGTCGCAGTACGTCGACCAGGGCGTCGTGTCCCAGTACGGGTTCAAGTATGACCCGAACAAGGCCAAGGCGTTCTTGGCCCAGTCGGGTTACCACGGCCAGCAGGTCACCCTGCAGGTGCCGAACGGCTGGACCGACTGGATGGCCGCCATCAACACCCTCGCCCAGGACATGAAGGCCGTTGGCATCAACGTCCAGACGGTCACGCCGGAGTACGCGGCCAGGACCACCAACCTGACCACGGGCAACTACGACATGGCGATCGACAACAACGCGAACCTCGATTCCACGCCGTGGACCTACTTCCAGCGGGTCTACAACCTGCCGATCCAGTCGCAGCAGACCGCTCAGCTGAACTGGGAGCGGTTCAACTCCCCGGCTGACTGGGCCCTGGTGCAGAAGGCCGGATCTACCCCGACCAGCGACACCGCGTCCCTGAAGGCCACCTACGGCCAGCTGGAGAAGGACTTCCTCCAGCAGCTGCCGATGATCCCGGTCTGGTACAACGGGGCCTGGTTCCAGGGCAGTACCCAGCACTGGACCAACTACCCGACCAGCGGCACCGCCAACGATGCCATCCCGTCCCTGTGGCGCGGTTACATCGGCTCGCTGACCAGCGTCTACGCGCTGGCCAACCTGTCGCCGGCCCCCAAGGCCAGCTGACACGGGGGCGCTTCGGCCCGGGCCTGGCCCGGGCCGGCGCTTCCCCGCCCTCGCATAACCGACTAGCACGACCCGTGAGCGCGCTCCGCCTCCCGCCGGAACCCCTTCCCGGCGGGAGGCGGGCCGCACGGACGGAGTATCTGCCGACCCCCTGGAGCACCGAGTGCGTCGTTTCCTGAGCAGGAAGCTGATCACCTACCTGATCGCGTTCGTCATCGGAGTGACCGTTGACTGGGGCATCCCGCGCCTGATCCCCGGTGACCCGGTGCAGGCGTACCTGTCTCAGTTCAGGCTGCAGCCGGCCGGGTACGACGCGCTGTACAAGACGATGTCAGAGGCGTTCGGCACCAACGGGTCGGCCTGGGACCAGTACATGCACTACTGGCAGAGCATCCTGACCTGGAACATGGGCGTCAGCATCGGCAACTTCCCTGCCCGGGTGACCACGCTCATCGGGCAGGCGCTCCCGTACACCCTCGCGCTGCTGATCCCGGCCATCGTGTTGTCCTACATTCTCGGCAACCGGCTGGGCGCCGCCGCCGCCCGGCGCAAGGGGCTCGACAACTCGGTGCTCCCGCTCGGATATGTCTTCCAGGCGATGCCCTACCCGTGGCTCGCCCTGATCATCCCGTACCTGCTCGCGGTCGTGTGGCACGTCTTCCCGCTGTCCGGCGGCTACTCCAACTCGCTGCTGCCGACCTGGTCCTGGACGTTCATCGGGTCCCTGCTCACCCACTGGTTCCTGCCGTTCCTGACCGTCTTCCTGGTCAGCCTCGGCGGATGGGCGATCGGCATGCGCAACCTGGTGATCTACGAGCTGGAGAACGACAGCTCCCGGTACCTGCGGGCGCTGGGCGCCCGCGAGCGGGTGATCCGCCGCTACGCCTACCGCAACGCCTCGCTGCCCCAACTGTCCGGCCTGGCGCTGCAGCTCGGCGTGGTCGTCGGCGGCAACATCGTCACCGAGATCGCGTTCCAGTACCCGGGCCTCGGCAAGCTGCTCTACACGGCCATCGGGAACAAGGACTACTTCCTGCTGCAGGGCATCTTCATCTTCATCATCATCGGCGTCCTCATCGCGAACTTCGTCATTGACCTGGTCTTCATCAGCATCGACCCGAGGACCCGCCTGAGCATGCAGGGAGCGCCGGCATGAGTCTTGCTGACACCCTCCAAGAGCCGGGCGCGCCGGTCCCCGGCGCGCCGGCCAGGCCCGCGGCCGCCCTGCGGCCCCGGCGCAACGACTTCCTGTACTACGGGTTGCGGAACAAGAAGCTGGTCTTCGGCCTCGGGCTGGAGATCCTCCTCGTCATCCTCGCGATCATCGGGCCGTCGATCTCCCCGCACAACACCACCGATTACTTCAAGCTGAACGCCAGCCCCACGGGTGCCAACTGGCTCGGCACCGACTTCCAGGGCCACGACGTGTTCGCGCAGCTCGTCAACGGGCTGCGGGAGAGCTACCTGGTCGGCGCGCTCGGCGCGGTGTCCGCCGCCATCGTCGGCATGGTGCTCGGGTTCATCGCCGGCTGGCGCGGCGGCATCCTCGATGAGATCCTGCAGCTGCTGACCAACGTCATCGTGATGATCCCCTCCCTGGTGCTGCTGGTCGTGGTCGGCGCCTACCTGAACACCCGCAGCGTGCTGTTCGAGGGCGTCTTCATCGGGCTGACCACCTGGCCGTGGGTAGCCCGGGCGGTCCGCGCGCAGACGTTCTCGCTGCGCTCGCGCGAGTTCGTCGACCTCGCCAGGCTGTCCGGCAAGCGGCCGACCTCGATCGTCATCCGGGATATCGCGCCCAACATGGCCTCGTACCTGTTCCTGGTGGTCATCTTGCTGTTCGGCAGCTCGATGCTGCTGGCCGCGAGCTATGACTTCCTCGGCCTCGGGCCCAGCGGCGTGGTCTCGCTGGGCGGGATGATGCAGAACGCGAACCTCAACAGCGCGCTCTTCTTCAAAGAGTGGTGGTGGTTCTTCCCGCCCGGCCTGGTGCTGACCGCGATGGTCGCCTCGCTGCTGGTCGCGAACGTGGGCCTCGACGAGGTCTTCAACCCGAAGCTGAGGGAATCATGAGCCTCACCGTAGAGAACCTCTCGGTGGCCTACCGCAGCCGCCGCGGTGACATCACGGCCGTCGACAGCGTGAGCTTCCGCCTCGCCGACGGCGAGATCATGGGCCTGGCCGGCGAATCCGGCAGCGGCAAGTCCACGATCGGCAACGCGCTGATCTACATGGACCCGCGCATGAAGCTGGCCGGCGGCAAGGCGCTGCTGGACGGCAAGGAACTGCCGCTGTCAGACAACGACGCGATGCGCAAGCTGCGGATGACTGAGGTGTCGCTGGTCCCGCAGTATGCGATGAGCGCGCTGCCGCCGACCCGGCGGATCGGCAAGATCATCGCCGACCTGCTCAAGTCGCACGGCATCAAGGACCGCGATGAGGTCCTCTCCGAGCTGCTGCGCCGGCTGGAGCTCATCGGCCTGAAGGATGAGATCCTGCGCCGTTACGCCTTCGAGCTGTCCGGCGGCATGCGGCAGCGGGTCACGATCATCATGTCCTCGCTGCTCAACCCCTCCTTGCTGATCGCCGACGAGGTCACCTCCGCCCTGGATGTCTCCACCCAGCGGGCCGTGGGGGAGATGCTGATCGAGTTCCGCGACCGGGGTTACATCAAGTCCGCGATCGCCATCACCCACGACCTGTCGATCCTGGCGCAGATCGCCGACAGCATCACGATCATGTACGCTGGCCGGCTGGCGGAGAAGGCCAGCACCGCCGCGATCACCGAGGCGCCGCTGCACCCCTATACCCAGGCCCTGATCGCCTCGCTGCCCGAAGTCGGCGTCCGGCATGAGGACACCACGCTGACCGGCATCCCGGGCCGGCCGCCGTCTCTGGTCAACCCGCCATCAGGGTGCCGGTTCCGGGAACGCTGCCCGTTCGCGTTCGAAAAGTGCACCGAGACGCCTCCCTTCGCGGAGATCCGGCCCGGGCACCAGGTGGCCTGCTGGAAGGTCAGCCAGGAGCATGGCGGCGGTGCCCGGGTCACGGTGCCGGCCGGCGCCATCGCCGACAGCGCTAGCACGAAGGGCACAGGCAAGTGAGCACCCTGAAGATCGACCAGGTCTCCAAGCTGTTCCGGTCCACCAGCCGGGGCGGCGGCCTGACGGCGGCGCTGCGCAAGGTCAGCTTCGACATTCCCCAGGGCGAGGTCATCACGCTGATCGGGGAGAGCGGCAGCGGCAAGTCCACGCTCGGCAAGGTCATCCTGCGCCTGGTCCAGCCGACGAGCGGTTCCATCACCCTCGACGGCAAGGACATCGCCAAGTACCCGCAACGCGACTACTACCGGCACGTGCAGGGCGTCTTCCAGGACCCGTTCAGTTCCTATAACCCGATCTACCAGGCCGACCGGGTCTTTGAGCTGGTCCGGGGCACCTACTTCCCGAAGGTGTCCAACGCTGAATGGGACGCCAAGCTGGAGGGCGCGCTCGACTCCGTCGCGCTCAACCCCGCTGACGTGCTCGGCAAGTACCCGCACCAGCTGTCCGGCGGCCAGCAGCAGCGGCTGCTCATCGCCCGCGCCCTGCTGCTCGACGTCAAGTTCCTGGTGGCCGACGAGATCATCAGCATGCTCGACGCCTCCACCCGGGTCGACATCCTCAACCTGCTCGTCAAGCTCAAGCGGCAGGGCCTGGCGATCTTGTTCGTCACCCACGACCTGTCGCTGGGCAACTACGTCAGCGACCGGACGATCATCCTCCGGCACGGTGCGATCGTGGAGATGGGCGCGACGCCGAAGGTCTTCGGCAACGCGCAGCACGACTACACCAAGATGCTGCTAACGGCCGTCCCTGAGCTGCGCAAGAAGTGGAAGCACATCCCGCTCGGCCCGGTCACCGCCGCCGGCGATGGCGTCGTCGCCGTGGACTCCGCGCTGGCCACCGACGTGATCAGCGCCAATGGCAGCGGTGCGGTGGCGACCGCGGTCGCCCACGCCACCCTGCTGGATGAGCTCAGCCATGCCGAGGCCGTGGTCAAGCGCGACCTGCGGGCGGTCTTCAGCCGCGAGGGCCGGGGGTCGACCGCGGTCGCCACCCTCCTCGAGCCGCCCCGGCTGGTCGAGTTCGAACCAGACCACCTGGTCGCCGAGTCCGAGTAAGGCGGGGGTTCCCGGCTCGCGAGTTTGCGTTGGCTGCACGGTTCCGCTTCCGGTAGACTGCGTGAGCGCGGCCGATAAAGCCGCGACTGCTAGCCCTTGGGGTATGGGGTAATTGGCAGCCCGACAGGTTCTGGCCCTGTTAGTCTAGGTTCGAGTCCTGGTACCCCAGCTGTCTGGTGTGATAGCGCGGACGCCATGCGCCCGCGCTCACTCCGGACTATGCAGTACACGGTGTTGATGAGACAGTGCACGGCCCCGTCGTCTAGAGGCCTAGGACGCCGCCCTCTCAAGGCGGTAACG
>JAICUO010000135.1 GCA_025935815.1 Streptosporangiaceae bacterium | reverse complement strand
TGAGCCGGGCCGGATCGCCCGGCAGCTCCGCTCCAGCCTGGACCGGCTCGGCGTCGACAGGGTCGAGTTGTACCTCGCGCACGAATATGACCCCGCGGTGCCGCTCGCGGATTCCCTCGGGGCCTTCCGGGCGGCTCAGGCGGACGGCCTGACCGGCGGTTACGGGGTCAGCAACTTCGACGCACGGCAACTGGCGGCCGCCCTGCAGGCCGGCGAGCCGCAGGCTATCCAGAACAGCTACTCGCTGCTGGCGCGGCAGGACGAGCCGGGCCTGCTGCCCTTGTGCGCCGAGCGGGGCATCGCCTACCTGGCCTTCAGCCCGCTGGCGGGCGGCTGGCTGACCGGCAAGTACCGCCGCGGCGAGCCCTACCCGGCCGGCTCGCGGATGACCCAGCGGCCCGGGCCGTACGCCGGGCTCGCCGCCGGCCCGACCTTCGAGGCGCTGGCCCGGCTGCAGGCCATCGCGGCCAGCCGCGGCACGTCGATGGCCGGCCTCGCGCTCGCCTGGCTGCTGGCCGATGACCGGGTCGCCCAGGTCGTGATCGGCCCGGGCCGCCCGCAGCACCTGGCCCCGGTGGCCGAGGCCCTGGCGCACCCGGTCACCGGACCCGAGCGCGCCATGATCGACGAGGCGGTCGCGAGCAGCCTGGCGTGAGGCTGAATGCCACTGTGCCCGTCCGCCGCACGCTGGCTGGGTTCCTGGCAGGGAGCGATTGCGCGCAGCCGGCGTACCGGGAAATCATGGAAAGAACCAGGGGCGGTGCCGAATCGAGGCAGAGCGGCCAGCAGGGCGGCCCCCAACGGGAAGGGAACCGCCGGTCATGAAAGTGACGACCGCCGCGCAGGCAGGCAGCGCTCATCCCAGCGGAACGGGGCTGGCATGACCCGGGCCGGCGTCATCATCGCGGTGCTGATGTGCGGGCTGCTGGTGCCGGCGTGCAGCTCGCGGGCCCCGGCCGCCCCGGGCAGGAGCAGTTCCCCGGTCCCGGCCGCCCCGAAGGGGCCCAGTCCCGCGCGCGTCACCACGCAGACGGTCCGCATCGGCCGCTATACGCAGGTATTCGATACGCCGCTCCCCGGGGACCCGGCGCAGGCGAGCGTCGTCGAAGGGTTCCGCACGGCCATGACCTTGTGGACCAGGTCGCAGGAGAACATGATGCTGGTGCCTCCCGTCACGGCCTATGTCACCGGAACCGCGCTCAGCGGCCTCAGGGACTCCCTCGCCAGGCTGAAGGCCGACGCGGTCGTCCCGGCCGGGGCGGATCGCTTCTTCAAGACCCGCGCCGCGGTCACCTCCGCGACCAGCGCGGCGATCACCACGTGCGACGACGGCAGCATGACCCGGGCAGTGAACCCGAGAACGGGCGTGCCCGATCCTGCCTACAGCCCATCCGCCGACCAGCTGTACATGTTCGAGACCTGGCCGATGACCCGGCTGGGCGGCCACTGGGCCATCTCCGCCCCTCCCTCCCTGGCAATGATGCCCGACTCCCGCGCGAAGCCCTGCCAGCCCTTACCGCCCCCCGGCTGCCGGCCGGCGATCTCCCGGGCGGCCGAGGCGAGCGTGACACCACCGATCACGTGCTACGGGCCGAGCGCCTTCAGGGGGGAGGCTGGCTGGTAGCGCCGAAGCGCAGGCCGTCGAGGAGGAGCGCGACCATGCGCTGGCTGTAGGCCGGTCCCTCATCGGGTACCGGCATGCACAGGTTGGCGACGGCGTGCAGGAGATCCCGGGCACTGGTCCCGGCGCGGATCTCGCCGACGGCTATCGCGGCGTCGAGCAGGGACGCGAGGGCGGGCTCCAGCCGCCGCATGAAGTAGCCGGGCAGGGCGCCGTACGCCGGGTCGCCGGAGTGCAGGGCCGCGGCGAGCCCGCGCTTGGTCCCGACGAACACGGTGTATTGGCGGAGCCACTGCTCCAGCGCCGCTCCCGGCTCGTTCGCCGCCGCCAGCGCCGGGGCGGCGTCGGCGCAGGCGTCCACCCCGTGCTGGAACACGGCCTTGACCAGGTCCGAGCGCTGCGGAAAGTGCCGGTACAGCGTGCCCACGCCGACGCCGGCCAGATCGGCGATCTCCTTGGCGGGCGCGTCCACGCCCGCGGTGGCGAACACGGCCCTGGCCGCCTCCAGCAGGGCGCCGACGTTGCGCTGGGCGTCGGCGCGCAGCGCGCGCTGAGGTACGCCGGGACTGACGCCGGGTGCCGCGTTGCCCGTCACGGCCCTCCTTCCACTTGCTAACCGGAAAGTCTTTCCGTATAGTTCCGGAATAGCATTCCACTTAGATTATCGTACCGGAGGATCCGCATGCGCTACCGCACCCTCGGCCGGACCGGCATCAAGGTCAGCCCCTACGCGCTCGGCGCGATGATGTTCGGGGCTCCGCCCGCCAACTCCGACCACGACGACGCGATCCGCATCATCCACAAGGCGCTGGACGCCGGGATCAACTTCGTTGACACCGCCGACAGGTATTCGGGCGGTGAGTCCGAGGAGATCGTCGGGAAGGCGCTCAAGGGGCGCCGCGACAACGTCGTCCTCGCCACGAAGGTGAACGGCCCGATGGGCGATGATCCCAACCAGCGAGGCAACTCCAGGCGCTGGATCATGGCGGAGGTCGAGAGCTCGTTGCGGCGATTGCAGACTGACTGGATCGACCTCTACCAGATTCACCGGCCGGACCCGGACACCGACATCGAGGAGACGCTGTCGGCGCTGTCGGACCTGGTCCGCAGCGGCAAGGTCCGCGCGATCGGGTCCTCGACGATGCCAGCCTCCGACATCGTCGAGGCCCAGTGGGTCGCCGAGCGACGCGGCCTGGAGCGCTTTCGCACCGAGCAGCCGCCCTACTCGATCCTCAACCGCGGCATCGAGGCCGAGGTGCTGCCCGTCGCCCAGCGCTACGGGATGGGCACGCTGGTCTGGAGCCCGCTCGCGAAGGGCATGCTGACCGGCCGCATCCGCAAGGGGCAGCAGACCGACCTGCGCCGCGCCGCCATCATGACCAGCTTCAGCGACGAGGCCCGGCTGGATACCGTCGAGCGGATCATCCCGCTCGCCGAGCAGGCGGGCCTGCCCATGACGCACCTGGCGATGGCGTTCGCGATCGCCCATCCCGGCGTGACCAGCGCGATCATCGGACCGCGGACGATGCGGCAACTGGATGACCTGCTCGCCGGAATCGACGTCTCGCTCAGCGACGACATCCTGGACCGCATCGACGAGATCGTCCCGCCGGGCACCGACGTCGGCGCCCCCGACCAGTCCGCCTACCTGCCCCCGGCCCTGCAGCACGCGGACCTCCGCCGCCGCCCCGCCGCCTGACCGCCCTTCCGCATCGCCAGGCAGCAATCGATCGCCGACGGCGTGGCCAGGGATTGGCGACGAGCGGCCACGTGGTTTTCCCGACCGCCGCGTTCGGCTGCCAGCGCCTGAAGCCGAACGGGCCAGTGCTCCCTCAGCGTGAACGCGACGGCACGCCGCGCATGGTTTCCACATGCCCTCCGCCCGCCTGCCGGAACTCAAGGCGGCGCTGCCTCGACTGCTAGAGCGCGCCGAGGGCGGCCAGGTGGTCGATGAGGGTGGCCGTCTCCGCTTCGGTCAGGCCCAGGCGGGGCGGGACCAGCCACGGCTCGCCGATGCCGGTGCTAGCGAGCGCTGCCTTGAATGCCGCGGGGAGTGCCCCGACCCCGCACGCCGTGTTCACCGCGCGCAGCCGCGCCTCATGGCTGAGCGCGTCGTCCAGCCTGCCCGCCCGGACCGCGTCATAGGCGGCGAGCACCATTTCGGGCACGATGTTGGCGCTGCCGCAGATCGCGCCGCGGGCGCCGGCCAGCAGGTAGGAAACCAGCATCGAGTCGGTCCCCGTCAGGACCGAGAAGCCATTGGCGGCGCCGGCGGCCGCGACCGCGTCGAGCAGTTCGGCCGCGTACCTCAGGTCCCGGCCCGAATCCTTCAGCCCGGCGACCCGGGGATGGGGGGCCAGGGCGACGGCAGCCGAGGGCGCGATCTGGACCTTGGTGAAGACGGGGATGTTGTACAGCACCAGGGGCAGCGCGGCGGCATCGGCGACCCGGGAGAAGTACGCTTCCTGCTCCGCCGCCGTCAGCGGGTAGTACCCGGGTGGTGCCACCAAGACGGCGGTGCCGCCGTGGCCGGCGTAGGCGTCGATCTCCGCGAGGGCCTGGTCGTGGTTGTGGGCGAAGACGCCCGGGATCACCGGCATGCCCGCCGGAACCACCCCGGCCACGGTGTCCGCGACCGCGAGGCGCTGCTCCAGGCCGAGGCTGTAGCCCTCGCCAGTCGAGCCGAGCGGGCTCACCCCGGTGACGCCCTTGGCGACCAGTCGCTCGACCAGTTGGCTGAGTGCCCCGTGGTCAACCCGCCCTTTCCGGTCGACCGGGGTGAGCAGGGCAACGATCACACCTTCAAGAAGCGCCACAGGCTGATCCTAGGCTTATCGGCCGGCGGCATCACCTCCGCGCTGCTCAACCAGATCCTCGCGCTCCTGTAAACCCCTCCCCAGCTGGCTGGGTCGCTGCCGTGCGCGTGGCAGCGGCCAGTCGTCATGCCTCAGACCCGGCGGCCGCGCGTCACAAGCTGACCGGGGGCCTTGTCTCAGAGGGCAGCAGGCATGACGAAAGGGAGCATCATGAGCACTGCCTTCTCAGCCGTTAAGGACGCCGGGACCGTTCTCCTGACTACCTACAAGCGCGACGGGACGGGGGTCGGCACGCCGGTGAGCATCGCCTTCGACGGCGAGCGGGCCTTCTTCCGCTCATACGACAAGGCCTGGAAGACCAAGCGCCTGCGTCATGACCCCAACGCGCAGATCGCGCCCTCGACCATGCGCGGCAAGCTCACCGGTCCCGCTATCCAGGTCCGCGCGACGTTGCTGGAAGGAGAGCAGGCGCGGACGGCCGCACGGGCCCTGGCGCGCCGTCACCGCGTGCTCCAGGCGGTTCTCGTTCCCGCGACCCACCGCCTCATGCGCTACCGCACCATGCACTACGAGCTTCGCCCCGACCCCAGCTAGGGGCCGGGTTCTACCCGGTCAGGCCTTCCACCATCCGACGGCTCCGTGGTTGCTGCCGTACCACAGGTGCACCGCGCGGTGCCCGTGCGCGGTGATGAGCGCGTTCTTGAAGTAACGCTGCCGCCCGTGGTGCTGGACGTCGGTGAGCGCGATGTCCGCGCGGTAGCCGACGCCAGGGCCGAGCCAGTACTTCCCTGCCCCGTATGCGCTGCCCCCTGTCCAGTGCGTCCAGCGCAGGCCGGCGATATCCCAGAGCGCGCCGAAGCCGACCTCACCGGGCCGGACGGCCGGGCACTGCCAGTTCCCCGCCATGCCGCACGCGTAGACCACGACCGAGGTGCTGGCCTGGGCGGCGGGCATGGCCGCCGTGGGCAGTCCCACCGCGCCCAGGGCGGCAATCGCCGCCGTGATGATCTGGTATTTTCGCATTCTTGTTCCCCGTGTTACTAGTGTTGCCGTTGATGCTACCCAACGAAGCAAATCCTCCGACACTATCCCCAGGACCTCAGTCGATAGTTGTCGACTATATTCCGCTCTAGGTCACGCCTCCGGGCGGCATGAACGTCGCTGTTGCTGACGATCGGACCGCGATCCGCGGTCCGATCGTCAGCAACAGCCTCGCCGAGCCCCCGGGCGGGCGCCCCGCCCCGGGACCACGGCGAAACCAGGGGCGCGAAGTGGCGGCTGCGACCCTGGATGCCGATGAGGTGGCTGGCCCCACGCATCGCCCCAGCGGGCGGAAAAGTTCGGGGGGTGCCCCGTCGGAGTAGCGGGCGCCCGGACGACGATGAGGGTATGACGCACCCGCAGGTGCGGCCCGACCCGGCGTTCGGGCTGCTGAAGCTGTATGACGATGCGCTGCCGCACGTCTACGGCTACCTGCTGGCCAGGTGCGGCGACACTAGTCTGGCCGAGGACCTCACGGCCGAGTCGTTCCTGGCCGCGGTGCACGCGGCCCGCAAGCCGGGCGCCCCTGATCTGTCGATCCCGTGGCTGATCGGGGTGGCCCGGCACAAGCTGGCCGACCACTGGCGGCGGGTCGAGCGGGAGCAACGCGGGCTGCGCCTGGCCGGCGGCGAGCCGCCGGGCGTCGATGACCCGTGGGATACCGCCGTCGACCGGATCCGGGCTCGCGAGGTGCTCGACCACCTCGGCGCGCACCACCGGGCGGCCCTCACGCTGCGCTATCTCGACGGGCTGCCGGTCCCCGAGGTGGCCCGCTACCTGGACCGCACCGTGCACGCCACTGAGGCGCTGCTGGTGCGGGCGCGCGCCGCGTTCCGCCGGATCTACGAGGGAGAGGAGGGCTCGTGATGACCGATCCGTTCGAGGCACCGTTCTTCGAGGCACTGCGCGAGCCCGTCACGCCGGCCGATCCCGATCCCGACTTCGCCGGGCGGCTGCGGCAGCGGCTGACCCAGGAGATCTTCGCACTCTCAGGAGGAACCATGTCCCAGCCGACCGTCACTACCCGGGTCGAGCGCGAGCCCGCCTGGCCCCCCGCGCTAACCCCGTACATCATGGTGTCCGACGCCCGGCGGGCCATCGCCTGGTACACCGAGGTGCTCGGCGCGCAGCCCCGCGGCGAGCACTACGTCAACGCGGACGGCACCATCGGCCATGCCGAGCTCGGCCTCGGCGACGCCGTGCTGATGCTGTCCGAGCCCTCCGACTTGTGGCCCGACATCCCCGTGCGCGCGCCGCAGGCCCCGACGACGTTCAGCCACACCCTCCACCTGGAGGTCGATGATGTCGACGGGACCACCGAGCGGGCCCGGCGAAAGGGCGCCTCGGTGGAGCGCCCGCCCACCGACCAGCCCTACGGTCGCGGCGCGGTGATCATCGACCCGTTCGGGCACCGCTGGATGCTGCTGAGGCCGCCGGCCGGGGCCACCCGGGTACGCCAGGGCGATGTCGCGAACGTGACGATGGCGGCCCCGGACCCGCGGCGAGCCAAGGAGTTCTACGAGGCCGTGCTGCGGGTGCCGTTCACTCAGGATCACCCCGGCGCGTGGCGCACCGAGGAGACCCGGCCGCCGCTGGGCATCCTGCCGTCGCCGGGCGCGGAGCTTGAGGTGCAGCTGTCCTACCGCGTCGATGACGTCGCCGCCGCGGTGCAGCGGGTCCGGGCGGCCGGCGGACAGGCTGCCGAGCCCCAGCGCAGGCCGTTCGGCCTGCTCGCCGAGTGCGTCGACAACCAGGGCGCGACGTTCCGCCTCTGGCAGCCTCCGGCCTGACCGCACTGGGAACGCGGTAACTGTTAGGTATTTATGCGTAACGAAGGGTCGGTCACTGGTCGTTACCAGAGTGACAGGTGATTAGATGATCACCAAGTGTGAGACCTGCGCCACCGAAGCTCACACTGGAAGGCAGCGAAAGGGACATAGCCCTGATCCGGACACTCATCGCGGGGATGACAGCCTTGCCGCTGGAGGGACTCGTCGCGATTCTCAGCCGGGAGCCAGACATCGACCCGGTCGCCACCGTTCGGGGCGCTGAGGTCGTGCCGACCGCCCGGGCCCTGCGACCCGACGTGACGCTGCTGCTCGCTCCGCTGTTCCCAGCCGATGGCGAGATCGGCGACTGGATCGCGGTCGCCGCGAAGGCGCACGAGGCCGTGCCGGGCTGCCAGTACGCGATCCTGGCGTCCGCCTGGCGTTGCCATGACCTTCAGCGGGCCAGCGCCGCAGGCGTGCGGGGCTTCCTGATCAGTGACGCGCCCCCCGGCCGGCTGACCTCGGCAGTCCGGGTGCTCGCGGCCGGGCAGCAGGTGGTCGACTCGCGGCTGTCGCTGACGACCCGGTCGCCGCTGACGGCGCGGGAGGCAGACGTGCTGCGAATGGCCGCCCAGGGGGCGACGACGGCGGAAATCGCGGCCGAGGCATGCCTTTCCGCGGGCACGGTGCGCAACTACTTGTCAAACACCATCGCCAAAACGGGCGCCCGCAACCGGCAAGGCGCGGTGCGGATTGCCACCGAGTCCGGCTGGCTATAGCGGAGGCACCGAGCCCGGCCGGGCGCGGGTGATGCGGGCACGGGAAAGGCCTGCGCCTGCCCGCCACGGCGGACGGTCAGGCGCAGGCCCCGCTAGGAGGTTAGTTACCGGAGTTGGTCAGCCAGAAGCGCTGGTTCTGCCCGCCGTTGTAATACCACTGGTCCACCGTGCCGCCGGCCCAGGGGTAGGCCCCCGCGACGTCGGCGTACTCGCCGTCCAGGGCGCTTTCGATGTAGTAGTTGGTGCTGAGGGAGATGCCGCCCATGTACCACAGCTGGTTCCAGGCGCCCGCGCACGGCCACTGGACGAGCGGGTTGCCGGGGGTGGAGGTGTTGTTCCCGACCGACAGGCACTGGCCGCTGCCGCGGTTCATGATCTCGTACCAGCCCGAGTACGGGCTCTGCACGAACGCCCAGTCCTGGTTGTAGCCGTTGTTCCAGGTCCAGGTCTCGACGCCGGCGTTCGGCGACTGCGAGCCGCCGGTGACCTCCATGACGAGGAACTGGCCGGAGTTGGTGTAGGTCCAGATGTCGAAGTACGTGGTGCTGAAGCCGAAGGCGTTGGCCAGCGCGCTGGCGATCTGCGGGCCGTACTGGCCGATCTGGGACAGTGCGTTGACGATGTCGTAGGTCTGGTAGCCGAACTGCTTCAGGGCCGCCACGATCTGGTCGAAGTTCATGCCCGAGCTCACGAAGAACTGCGCCACCTGGGTGATCGAGTTGCTGACGTCGCTCCAGCTCAGCGACCCCGGCAGCGAGAAGCTGAAGCTGACCGGGCCGAGGAAGCTCCCGGCCGCGTACATCCAGCCGCTGCCCGACGCGCTGATGCGCGCGCCGCTGCCGTCCCCGTAGACCGAGCCGTTCAGCGTCGCGCCGCCCTCGAAGTACCAGGGCAGGCCGCCGGTGATGGACAGCGAGACGCTCCCGCCGGCCATCGAGGAGCCCACGGTGAACTGGACGTTGGCAGTGAACGAGTCGTTGTTGTAGTAGACGCCACCGCTAATGCCCAGCCCCAGGCTGGTCGGGCTGAGGTTCAGGTGGAACGAGGTGTTGGAGGTCTGCACCGGCCCGATGGTGAACGCGCCGATGCTGGCGTTCGCGGTGACCGACGGCGCGGTCAGGTTGACATTGGCGTCGACGTGGACCGGGACGTTGTCCAGGGCCGCGTCGAAGACCAGGGATACCCCCATGTTGAGGGTGTCGCCCGCGGGCGTCGATCCCCCGGCCGGCGCCAGCCAGAACGAGGCGGTGTTCACCACGAACGAGTTGATCACCGTTGGATCGGTCGACGCGAGGGCCAGCGGGGTCAGCGCCGGTCCCCCGTACGGGTTGTAGATCTTGAAGCCGAGCACCGGCTGGGCCAGGTTGAGGTTCGCGTTGAACCAGATCGAGGTGCCGTTCACCATCCCGATCGCCTTGTTCCAGGACGCCGGCAGCTGGATGTTGTCGGCGTAGATGCCCAGCGAGGGCGTGGGCACCCCGCTTTCCAGGGTCAGGCCAAAGGTGCCGCCGAAGTCCTGCACGCCGAGCCCGGTGACGCCGAAGGCGGGACTCCAGTTGCCGAAGTTGAAGCCGAGGCTGATCGTGAGGCTGGTGATGTTGAACGACCCGCTGATGGTGATCGAGACGCTGGATGAGCCCTGGCCGGGGGCCAGCGGCGGCAGCACCAGGTACCCGGTGCCGGACAGCGAGAGGCTGTTCTGCGCGCCCAGCGCCAGCTTGACGTCGAACCGGTTGAGGTAGAGCGCGCTGTTGTTGGCGTTGAAGATGGTCAGGCCGTTGGTGGTGGCGCCCAGGCTGACGCCGAGGTCTACGGTGAACCCGGAGGTGGACAGCGTCGCCAGCGATTGCAGCGAGGTGCCCGGGGTGAGGCCGGGGATCGTGCGGTTGCCGAGTCCGGGGATGAGCTTCTGGAGCTTGCTCTCAATGTCGGCGGGCAGCGTGTAGCTCACGCTGACCGACAGCCCGGCGGGCAGGTTGAATGTCGCTGGCTGCTGCCCGGTGATCCCGAGCGTCGCGGGGTCGAAGTCCTTCACGGCCACGGTGGACACGTACAGCGCGCCGCTGCCGGTGAAGCCGAGGCCGCCGAGGTCCTTGCCGCCGATCCCGGCGGTGATCCCCGCGCTGGATAGCTGCAGGCCGACGTTGAACGTCGGGGCGCCGCTGACGCCGCCCCCGGTGACCGTCACGGTGGCGGTGCCGGTGAGCGAGTAGCTGCCGCCGATGTGCGCGGTGAGGCCCGCTGCGGTCACCGTGAACGGCAGCGTGCTGCCGAACTCGCTAGTCAGGTTCCCGGTCGCGGCGGTGGTGATCGTGGCGTGCTTGCCGGTCAGGTCGAAGCACCCGGTCGCGGACAGGTTCAGGCTCGCCGGGACGTAGCTGAACGTGCCGCCGATCCCGATCCACAGGTCGCCAGTGGTGACGTCGGAGGCCTTGCAGGCGGCGCTGGCCCCGGGCGCCTGGTTGGAGAGCTCAAGGCTGTTAACCGACACCATCGAGCTCTGGTCGGGCGACACCCAGGTCGCGGAGCCGGTGCCGGAGCTCAGGTCGAAGCTGATCGAGCCGTTGGCGTCGGCGATCGAGCCGCTGAAGTTCGGCGTGATGGTCAGGCCGGTGACGGGCTGCCAGGACGCGCCGCTGGCGTTGCCCACCGTCAGCGACCAGCTGGACAGGCTCATCAGCGTGCCGTTGACGGTGATCTCGGTGGTCTGCCCGTTGTAGGTCAGGTCGGCGGCCCCGTTCAGCGTGATGCCGGACCCGGTGGCCAGCGTCAGGCTGGTGCCCGCGGGGATCGTCACCACCCCGTTGGCGAACGTGGCGGCCGAGGTGAGGCTGCCGGACAGCGACGCGCTCAGCGCGCCGCCGGTGTATCCAAGGGTGAAGGTGAGGCCCGCGGTGGCGCCGCCCGCGAACGGCACGCCGCCCAGGGTGAGGCTGCCGGTGACGTCGGTGCCGCTGCTGAGGTCGGAGGTGGCCGCGTTGGCGATCGCGACGCTCAAGGTGGCGGTCAGGCCGCTGGTGGTGCCGGTCTGCGCGGTCAGCGTGACCGTGTTCGCCGCCTCGTCGATCGTGACCTGCGTGTTCACGTAGGACGGGTTCGGCAGCCAGGACGGCACCGCGGACGGGAGCGAGGCCGGCGCCCCGACCGCGAGCGTCAGCGTGGAGCCGGACAGCGTGCCGGTCACCGTCGCCGAGCCGAGCGGGATGTGCAGGGCGTTCGTAATGAAGTCACGCACTGGCCCGGACAGGGTGTAGCTGGTGCTCCCGGCCGTGGCCGCCGACTGCCCGGCCACCAAGGCATTGGGCGCCGAACGAGCGGTGGAGCCTGCGGAAGCCTTCGGCTGCGCCGCGGGGCGGGTGGTCGGGCCGGGTGACGTCGCCGCGGCGGGCGTCCACCGGGAAAGCTGCCCCGGCAAGGTGGCCGCCACCTGCCCCGAGGGGGATACCGTCAGCCCGCCGTGGAAACCGGCGGAGTCGTGGATGACCGTGCCCTTCGGGGTCTGCAACGTGACCGGGGTGCGCCCGGCGCTGGTCAGCAGGCCCTGGCCGGTGCCCAGGTTGATCGCCGCGGTCCCGTGGGTGCTCACGCCGGAGGCAAGGGCGACGGTGCCGGTCACGTCGGCCCACGAGCCGGAGCCGGTGAGGCCTGGCGCGGGGACCAGGGATCCGTTGGGGAGATCATTGGAGAAGTCGACGGCGCCGGACACCGTGACGCCGGGCGCGGCCGCCCAGGGGCGGGCGGTGCCGCCCCTGACGTCGTAGGTGACGCGGCCATGGGCGTCGGTGACCGAACCGCTGGCCCCGGGGGCCAGGGCCAGGCCGCTCAGCGGGGAGCCGCTGACCGCGGTGACGGCCAGGTTCCAGCTGTTCGCGCCGGGGACCGGGCCGGCCACGGTGACGGCGAGCTGGTGGCCGGCCGGGCCGAGGGTGGCCGGGCCGGCGACGCGCAGCCCGCCGGCGGTGGCGGCGGTCACCGTGGCGCCGGCCTTCAGCTCGACGACCCCGGGCTTGACGTCGGCGCCGGCGGGCAGGGTGCCCTGGAGCGAGACGGTGACCGGGGCGCCGGCCTGGTAGCCCAGGGTCCCGGACAGCGTGGCGGTCTGGCCGAGGGCCCGAATCCGCGCCGTCACGGTGCCGGACAGCCCGGCCAGCGTGGTGCTGGTGACGTCGGGGATGGTGACCTTGAGCGACCCGGTCGGGGCGGACGCGGTCAGCGTGGCCGCGCCGGTCCGCTGGTCGATGGTCAGCAGTGAATGGGTGAAGGCGGGCAGGCGGGCGCCGGGGACGGCGGTCCGCAGCCGCTCCGGAGCCGGCAGGGAGATCGTCAGCGATGAGCCGGAGCGGACGCCGGTCAAGGCGGTGCTGGCTCCGAGCGGGATGCCGAGGCCGGCGTGCAGGAACCTGAGGGTGGCGGATGAGACGGTGTAGCTCGCGGTGCGCTCGGTGGTGGCGGCGCTCGCGATGGCCTGGGCGCGCAGCGCGGCGGCGTTCGTGGTCGCCTGCGGGGCGAGGTGCGGCCTGGCGCGGGCGGCCGACCATGGCAGGGGCTGGTTCGTCGGCGGCGTGGGATCGGCCACCCCGGTCGGCGGGGCCGCGGGATGGTGTTGCGCCGGCTTGGGCGGCGGCGTGAGCGCGCTGGCGGTCAGCGGCGCGATGACCTGGGAGGCCACCACCGCGGCGGCGGCCGCCGTGAGGATGGCGATTCGCGCCAGGGGGGCGCGTGGTCGTGCTGGCATCTGAGGTTCTCCCCGTGAAACGTGCGTTGGCGTGGACGCCGCCATGCCCGCGGCGCCCATGTCACGATGCGCTCCCGGGCCTAGCGCGCACATCTGGAGAGTGTCTAGATCTTCTCGGCGAGCTGCTTAGATTTCCCGGCGGGCTGCTTAGGTTTCCCGGCGGGCTGCTTAGGCGTTGCCCGGCCGGTTTGTTTAGGCGTGTTTGGCTGGCTGCGCCGGGATGTTTACTGTCGCTCCCTGGTCTGGTACCAACTAGTGGGAGCGGAGGCTTGGTGGATACCGATGGTGCGGTTATGCGCGAGGCTGCGGGCAGCCTGCCGGTCACGCTGACCAGCCTGGTGGGCCGGCAGCGGGAGCTGGCGGAGCTGGCGGCCATGCTGCCCGCGAGCCGGCTGGTCACCCTGGCCGGAACGGGCGGCAGCGGCAAGACGCGGCTGTGCATCGCGCTGGCGTCGGCGCAGCGGCACCGGTTCTCCCATGGCGCGTGGTGGGTGGACCTGGCCGGCGTGACCGGCCGCGAGCAGCTTCCGGGGACGGTGGCGGCCGCCTTGGGCGTGCCGCAAACTCCCGGTCAGGACACGACCGCCGCGGTGGTCAGGCACCTGCGGTCGCGGACGGCGCTGCTGGTGCTCGATAACTGCGAGCAGGTCGTGGCCGGGTGCGCCGAGCTGGTGGAGCGGCTGCTGACCGCGTGCGCGGGGGTGACCGTGGTGGCCACGTCGCGGGAGCTGCTGGGCGTGCCGGGTGAGCGCGTCTTCCGGGTGGACGGCCTCGGGCTGCCCGCCTCCGATGAGGACGCCGCCGACGCGGTGCAGCTGTTCACCGAGCGGGCGGGTGCTATCACCCCTGGCTACACGCTTGATCCCGTTGGCCGCACCGCTGTCGCGCGGCTGTGCCGGCAGCTGGACGGGCTGCCGCTGGCCATCGAGCTGGCTGCCGCGCGGGCCGGGATCCTGGGCGCCGCGGAGATCGCCCGGCGGCTGCGCGGGGACACGGGCTTGCTGCGCAACCCCAGCCGTAGCGCGCCCGAGCGGCACCAGACGTTGCAGGCCACGCTGGAGTGGAGCTACCGGCTGCTCAGCGAGCAGGAGCAAGTCCTGTTCCGCCGCCTGTCCTGCTTCAGCGGCTCGTTCTCGCTGCCCGCCGCCGAGGCGGTCGCGGTGTCGGCGGCGACGGCGCTGGGTGAGGTCGCGGACGCGGACGTGGCCGGCCGGCTCGCCGCCCTGGTCGGCAAGTCGCTGGTCCTGGTGGCGGCCGGCGGTGACCCGGAGTACCGGTCCCGGATGCTGGAGACGATCCGCGCCTACGGCGCGGACGTGCTGGCCGCCAGTGGTGAGCAGGCCGCGGTGCACGCGGCCCACGCGGCGTACTACCTGTCGGTGGCGACCCGCGCGCAAGCGGGGCTGGAAGGGGCCGACCAGGCGCGCTGGCTGGACCAGCTCGGGCGCGATCACGACAACATCCGGGCCGTGCTGGGGCGGACGCTCGGGTCGGCGGAGCCCGTCCGCTCCCCGGCCAGCGCTCCCGCGATGCATTCCCCCGCCACCCGCTCCGTCACCGCCCACTCCCCGGCCGGCACCCCCGCTACCGCCGCGGGCAGTGTCAATGGCACCGCGGAGCTAGGTGCTCGCATGGCCGCGCTGATGTGGCCGTTCTGGTACCGG
>JAICUO010000952.1 GCA_025935815.1 Streptosporangiaceae bacterium | reverse complement strand
GTGCTCTGGGTCAACAAGAAGCTGATGGACAAGTTCGGCTACCAGGTCCCGACGACGTGGCAGCAGTGGGCGGCGCTCGGCCAGAAGGTCGCGACGGAGCACCCCGGCTACATCATCGGCACCAGCGGAGACTCGTTCAGCCACTGGATCTACCTGTGGGGCAACCAGTGCCCGCTCGAGCAGATGCAGGGAAGCCAGCTCCTCATCAACACGGCGGATACGCACTGCACCGAGATGGCCAGCCTGCTTGACCCGCTGATCAAGGACGGGACCCTGCCGCCGTTGAGCGTGTTCACCCCCGACTTCGCGAAGAAGTACGGCGGGGCGGACGACAAGGTCCTGATGATGCCGGGACCGGGCTGGTACGGGCACGACCTTTTCCTCGCGACGCTGCACATCCCGGCGGGGGAGATGACGACCGCGATGCCGCTGCAGTGGGAGAACGAGACACCGATTACCACCGGCCAGGTCGGCGGCGGCCCGTGGATCATCGCCAGGCACTCCAAGAACCTCGCGACCGCCGCCGATTTCGTCACCTGGGCCACCACGGTCTTCAATCCGACGGGCGCGAACGCGAGGCCAGGTCTCCCGGCCTACGGGCCCGTGGCCGCCCAATGGCTGGCGGGCCAGGCTACGAACCCCTACTACGCCGCCGATCCGACGCCGGCGCTCAAGGCGGCGTCGTCGCTGATCTGGAAGGGATGGAACATTGTCACCTACCCGGACCAGCCCGTCTGGTCCAACACCGTCGTCACCGGGCTGGTCGCCGGCAAGTCGCTGAGCTCGCTGCTGCCAGCGTTCGGCAGCGCGCTCGGGCAGGCGGCGCAAGCGGCCGGGTACCAGGTCACCAAGTGAGTTTGCCCGCGCTGACCTCGAGGCAAGCGGAGGCCGCGCATCCGCGCGGCCTCCGCGCCGCGCGGATGCGCGGTCGCCGCGTACCGCGGGGCTTGCCGTTCATCGTGCCGTACCTGCCGTTCTTGGTCGCGTTCGGCATCGCGCCGATGCTCTACGCGCTCGACCTCGCCTTCACTAACGCCAACGGCGGCGTGACCGGCTTCCGCAACTTCGCGCGAACGTTCACTGACTACCGCTTCGTCCCCGCGTTCAACCACATCCTCCTGTACACCGGCGTCTGGCTCGGGACGCTCATCGTCTTCGTCGTCGGGCTGGCCCTGCTGCTCCACGGCCGCGCCAACCGGACCTCGTCGGCCTTCCGCTTCCTGTTCTACATGCCGGGCGCGCTGGCCGGGGCGGCGTCCGTCCTCGTCTGGCTCTTCATGCTCGATCCGGCCGTCAGCCCCGGCTCGTTCCTGCTGCGCCACGTGCTCGGGGCGCAGCTGTTCGTCCAGTCGATCGCGCCCGGGAACCTGCCGTTCGTGTTCGCGATGATCGCGTTCTGGACCGGCGCCGGCGGCTGGATCGTCGTCATGTACGGTGCCCTGAACACGATCCCGCACGAGCTCGAGGAGGCCGCGCGCATCGACGGGGCGGGCCCGTTCACGATCGCACTCCGGCTGAAGCTGCCGCTCATCCGCAAGTGGATCGCCTACATGACGATCCTGTCCTTCGCGACCGGAACGCAGCTGTTCATCGAGCCTCAGCTCGTGAACGAGGCGAGCCTGGGCATGGTCCCCGACACCTGGTCATCGAACCAGCTGGCCTATCAGCTGGCCTTCCGGTACGGGGACTTCAACGGCGCCGCCGCCATCGCCGCCGACCTGCTCGTGATCGGCCTGCTCGCCGCGGTGCTGATCGTCACCCGCACCGGATTGTTCGGAAGGGAAGACTGATGCGCATCGCGGCGCGCGGCCTTCGGCTGCTGATCCTCGCGGCGTTCGCCGTCTTCTTCGCGGTACCCGTCCTCTGGCTGATCCTGGCCCCGACGAAGGCCGACGGCGCGCTCGTCACCAGCAGCCCGCTCTCGTTCGGCAGCTTCCACCAGATCGCACTGGCATGGGACCACCTCGACGCCTTCAGCGATCACATCTACCGCGCCTGGATCGGCAACTCGCTGCTGTACGCGCTCAGCG
>JAICUO010000809.1 GCA_025935815.1 Streptosporangiaceae bacterium | reverse complement strand
GCACCGTCCCGGTGGAGACCGTCGTCCAGGTGGTGCCGTCATCCGACACCTCGATGGCGTAGTCCTTGACCGCACCGAACCTCGGCAGGCCGATACCGGGATAGGCGCCGAGCTCGATCGAGCTGATCGTCGTGCTGGCGGTGTCCAGCGTGGGGGATAGCGCCACCGTCACCGAGCCGCTCTGGTCTTGCGGGGTAGTGGCGGGGGTGTTCCCCCAGGACGTCGCCTGGGTGTCGTCGATCAGGTTGGTCGCCGGGTTCTTGCCGTCGGCGGAGGCGGTGACGGTGGCGCCGTTGGTGGCGGAGGCGAGGTTGGGCTGGAGGGTTACCGTCTGGGTAGTGGTGGCGCCAGCGGTGATCTTGATCCCGGTGATCGTGCGAGAGCCCCAGCCAGGTGCCTGGAGGGTCACGTCGTAGGTAGCGGGAACCATGTTGACCGAGGCGGTCCCGCCACGCCCGGCCGTGATGGCGGACGGGGTGACGCGTGCCTCGTAGTCGCCGATAAGGACGTTGACGCCGGTCACCGCGCGGCCAGTCGGGTCCACCGTGGTGATGGCCAGGCGCCCGTTGTCGTGGGTGTTAGGGCTGGCGAAGCTGGGGTCAGGGTCGGGGTCGGCGCTGCCGATGCTGCCGGCGGTCGAGCCCATCCCCCGGCTGGCGAACGTCTGCCAGATGAGCTTGGCGTCCTTCCCGTTGTAAAGGTCGGTGTCGGCAGTGAGGATGCCGTCACGAGCGTCCAGCATGCTGGGGTTCGGCGCGGTGTCGGCCAGGGCGGCGGTGATGAGCAGCGCGGTGCGCTTTTCGCCGGCCTTAGTGCCGTACTGGGCGAGCAGGCCCTGGCGGAGCTGCCAGAGCGTGGCGGTCCAGATCTCGCCGTCGGCGTGGACCTCGTTGCCGACGATGTCGTAGCCGAGGTCGCCGTAGTTCAGCGGGCTGTTAGCGTAGTTGTAGTTACGGATGCCGCGCTGGGCGTTGCCCGTCACGTAGCTGCCCTCGATCGGCTGGGTCTCCAGGCCCGCGTCGAATAGGTGGTTCAGGGCGTAGAAGTCGCTCCAGCCTTCACCCATCGCGCCAGCCTGCTCGCCGCCGAGTGCCTCACCGCCACCCACCATGCGGGTGCTCATGCCATGCGTGTACTCGTGCTGGATCACGCTGAGGTCGTTGTCGCCGTCGACGCACGGGGCGATGAACGAGCCAGGGATGGTCTCCCACAGGAACATGTTCGTGATGCCTGGCAGGCCGTCCGGGGGGGTGCTGAAGTTGGCGTTGTCGAGATTCGGCGGGGTCGCCTGGATGCCGGCCTGGACGTCGCCCTGCACTGCGTCGTTACCGACCCCGCCGCGGCTGAAATCGTCGTTCTGGAAGTTGCCGGCCGCCTCGGTGAAGCCGTAGCCGTAGTACTCGTCGTGGATGCGGTTGTGCTGGTAGAAGAGGTTGGTCGTGGCCTGCGCGACGTCCTGCTCGTAGGACGAGCCGGCGCAGGCGTTGCGGCCCCAGTTGTTCTGGAACGGGAACAGGAACTGGCCGTTGGCCGACACCGGGCGGAACGGGTTCGCCTCGGGCCGGGTGGCCAGCCAGTTCTCGTGGTCGTCGACGTTGTTGCCCTGGGTGGTGAAGAACCCGTTGACGGCGGGGTTCAGCCAGCCAGCGGGCGAGGCGAGGGGGTTCCCGGTGAATGGCTCCGTCACCTGGTCCGGCGCCGCTGGCGCGCCTGGGTAGTAAGGGAACGCCAGGCCTTCCGGGCCGGTCGGCTTCGCTGCCGGGCCAGAGACGACGCTGGGCTGCTGATCGCTGCTCGCGGCGGCCGGCGCCGCCGCGCTGTCGTTCGGCGAGTTGTCCACGTAGCTGGCGGTGAGCGACTGGCTGTAGAGAATCTTGCCGGTCACCGCGTCGACGGCGGCGTCGGTCATGTCGCTGGCCGAGTCGGTGAAGACCACCTCGTAGGCGGGCCGGACGCCCTGCGCGGTCGGGAACGCGGCCGCCCTGGCGTACTGCGGCCTGCCGAACGGGCCCGGCGCGAACTGCGTCCAGATCCCGGACTTGCCGGTGACTGAGGCACGGTAGGCCGCCTGGGGCGCCGCGCTCTTGGCCAGTGTCGCCACCGCGCTGCCTATGCTCAGCGTCGGCTGCGCGGCCAGGCTGGCCGACGGGCGGGCGTCACCGGTGAAGCTGAGGATGCGGCCGGACCTGGTGACGGCGACGTTCAGCCTGCCGCCGAACACCGCGGGGAACCCGCCGAACATCTGCGTGAACGTGATGACATGGGTCCCGCTGGAGGGATTGGCGTAGTCGCGCGTCACGGTCAGGGCCTGCACGTCATTGGCGGTCAGCCCGAGCGCGGCGCGGTGGGCGGCGATCCAGCCGCGGGCGATGCTGACCGGGGTGCCGCGGGACGGGCCAGTGAGGTAGCCGCCGTTGCGCAGCAATTCGCGCGGCGTGCTGAAGATGGGGTCGTAGGTGACGCGGGCGCCGCTGCCGATCGCACGGACCATGCTCGCTATCGCGGTGGTCTCGGACTTCGTTGAACTCAACGGCGCGCTGTGTGCCCGTGAATCGAAGACCGCCGACGAACCTGCGGAGGGGACGGCAGCCGGGCGCCCGCCGAGCGTGGCGACCTGGTGGGCTGTGGCGGCGTGGGCAGTGCTGGTCATGGCCGCCGCGAGGACGATGACTACCGGGAGTGCCAATAGGCGCTTGCGCATGGTTGCTCCTCGAACGTGCAAAGGGACCGGCCCCGGGGCGACGGACCTTCCCGTTCAAACCGGGAACGAGCGGAGCATAACCACAGAAACCGAACTAGTAAAGACTCATAGTCGCAAAGTAATGCACAATCGAACAGTCCGGCAGAACACGCCCGCCCAGGGGCGGATCCGGCAGGCAGGAAGCCGGTACCCCATGACTCATTCTCCCGGCCAGCCGCAGCAGCAACGACTGGAACTTGCGGCGCAGCGGCGGGCGCCCGGATCGGCCCCGGCGTGCCGGCAGTCAATGCCAGGCCCGGAAAAGCCCCTGCCCCCACACTCCGCGACGACCTAGTACTACAACGGCGTCCCGAGTCATGACGGCGTCCAAAATGCGCGGCATATCCGATTCACTCGCCAGGCGGCAGCCCCCATAGCTCCGGCCCGCCGCGTGTGCCCTGGTATATTCCGCGGAAAGCGGGCTAACAAACCGCCCGCGCGAGGGTAAGGACGCGGGCCGGCGGGCCGGGGCCGGCCCGGGGGCCCCGGGGGCGACCGCCG
>JAICUO010000548.1 GCA_025935815.1 Streptosporangiaceae bacterium | reverse complement strand
GCCAGCTGGCTTGGCTGCACGTGCAGTTCAGCGAGCCCGTCGAGCGACCGGGCCCACACGTCCGCGAGATCTGGGTCAGTCACCGATGCGCTCCCCCCGTTATGTTGTCCACAAGCTGGTCCACATGTGTTGCGTGATTTTCCACAGCCTAAGTCGCGGACTCGCGACACGCCCGGAAAACGTGAGTCTTGGAAAGTATCACTGCGCCGCCCCCCGCCGCGACCCCCCGAAAAGGGAGTTCGCCCGGCACGCGCAGCGCCTGACGGAGGCCCGCGCGGCGGAGGGAGCCTGCGAGAGGCGGGAGGGGTGCACTACCCTCAGTTTGACCTCTGCGCGGTTGCCCCATACCGTTAACAGGCTGACCTAAGACCCTCAGTTTGATACCTATTTCCTGGAGCTCCAGTGAGCAAGCGTACGTTCCAGCCGAACAATCGCCGGCGGGCGAAGACCCATGGCTTCCGGCTCCGGATGCGTACCCGGGCCGGCCGGGCGATCATCGCCGCGCGCCGCGGCAAGGGGCGCGAGCGGCTGAGCGCCTAGCGTCGCGGGCGACCGGACGTGCCTGCCGGGGGATGAACCCCGGTATTCCCGACGCGCCGCCCCTCGCGGGGCGTCGGCACGGCCCCGGAATCCCCGATTGGAGGCGTCATGCTACCGCAGCAGTCGCGGATCAGGCGGCCACAGCAGTTCCGGCTCGTGACGCGCACTGGGCGGCGGGCCGGCGGGCGGGTGGTCAGTGCTCACCTGCTCGTGGTTCCGGATGGTGGGCCGGCAAAGGTAGGCTTTGTCGTCAGCCGTGCGGTTGGCTCCGCGGTGGTTCGCAATCGGGTAAAGCGACGGCTCCGGGAAGTGATGCGGGCGCGTCTCGCGGATCTGCCGGACGGTTGCCTGCTCGTAGTGCGTGCCCACCCGGCCGCCGCGGGCGTCCGCCAGGCGGATTTGGCCGCCGATCTCGACCTGGTAACCCATCGACTGCTGCGGCGGCAGGCTGAGGCACTGGGGCGCCAATGAGCAGCGCAGAAACGAGTCCCGCCCGAAGCGGCGGCGGAGCGGACAAGACCGTGCGGACGAGCGAGCGAGCGAGCGCCGCGGCGCGCGCGCTCATGGTCGCGATCGCCGGGTACCGTCGGTTCATCAGCCCGCTGATCCCGCCGCGGTGCCGGTTCGCGCCCTCGTGCAGCGAGTACGCGCTGGAGGCGCTGCGGGTGCACGGGGCGATCCGCGGGCTGTGGCTGACCGTGCGCAGGCTCGCTCGGTGCCAGCCCTTCCATCCAGGTGGATACGATCCGGTCCCGGCAGTGTTTACCTTCTGGGGGAAGGCCCCCAGCCAGTCCCCCGCTAGGTCGGCAAGTCCGCAAGGAGTTACACGGTGCTGAGCTTTCTGAACCCGCTGTTCGATGCGGTCGCATGGGTGATTATGCGCATCCATGCGATCCTCGCCGTGCCGTTCGGAGCGGACTCCGGGTGGGCGTGGGGGCTGTCGATCGTCTTGCTCGTGATCTTGCTCCGGGTCCTCATGCTGCCCCTGTTCATCAAGCAGGTGCGCGCCCAGCAGCGGATGCAGCAGCACATGCCGCAGTTGCAGGAGATCCGCAAGAAGTACAAGAACGACAAGCAAAAGCTCAATGAAGAGACGATGAAGTACTACCGGGAGAACGGCGTCAACCCGCTGAGCGGGTGCCTCCCGTTGCTGGCGCAGTTCCCGGTCTTCATCGCCCTGTTCAACGTGCTGCGCGCGATCGCCGACAACCACCTGCAGTACGGCCTGACTCAGCCCGTCTTGGACAGTGCCAAGCAGGCGCACGTCTTCGGCGTGCTGCTGTCGGATAAGTTCCTGTTCATGCACCCGCCGGCGTCGTTGTCCGTGCGGGCCGTGATCCTCGCCTCGGTGATCGTGAGCGCCTGCACGACGTTCCTGACGATGCGGCAGAGCCAGAAGCGCGGCATGATGCAGCAGGGACCGGTTGATCCGGACAACCCGATGGCGCAGTCGCAGAAGTACATGGTCTACATCGCGCCGCTGTTCGCGCTGAGCGGCCTGTACTGGCAGTACGGCCTGGTGATCTACTGGGTTACCAACAACCTGTGGACGATGGGCCAGCAGCATTTCCTGTTCCGCAACCTGCCGGTGGTGGGCAGCGCTACGGTAGGCGCGGCGACCGCGCCTGCGGCGGGGGTCAAGAGCTCCGCCGTCGCCACGGGTAAGTCGCCGGGCAGCAGCGGCAAGGCGACGACTCCGGCGGGTAAGGCAACCCAGGCCGGCAAGGCACGCCCAGCCGGGAAGACGACGGCAGGCGGATCGGCGGCACAGGGTGGCTCGGCGACACAGCCGGCGAAGGCGAACGCGGGCCGGACGACCCCTAGCCGGAGTTCGGGGCAAAGCCCGGCTAAGGTGGCATCCGCTGCCAAGCCGGCCCAGCCGGCGAAGGCGGCGACCGGGACCAGTGCCAACGGGACAGCCGTGCCATCCGGGGCGCCGGCTGCGGAGCAAAGCAGCGGCGGCGGCCTCAGTGCCCGGTTGCGGCTGGGTAGCAAGAGCAAGGCTGAGCCGGAGCCGGAAGTGGCGCCCACGAGGACCATCCGGAACCAGCCGGTTCGAAACACACGGAGCAAGCGTTCGGGCAACAAGAGGTGAGCGACTGTGGGGGATGTTCCCGGTGAGAGGTTCGGCGCGGTGGTAGATACCGAGGACGGGCTGCCCGGTGTCGCTGACCTGGATCCCGATGACGTGCTCGACGATGAACTTGATGACGATGTCGAGGACGATGTTGAGGACGACGATGTTGAAGACGATGAGGATGCCGACGACGAGGACGAGGACGAGGACTCGGCCGACGACGAGTCGGAGCTGAACCTGCTGGAGCAGGAAGGCGACATCGCCGCTGACTACATCGAGGGCCTGCTTGACATCGCGGATCTCGACGGTGACATCGACATGGACGTGGAAGGCGACCGCGCCGTCGTGTCCGTGGTCGGCGCGACCCTCGATGAGCTGGTTGGCGACGACGGTGAGGTGCTTGAGGCGCTGCAGGAGCTCACCCGCCTCGCCGTTCACCGGCAGACCGGCGCGCGCGCCCGGCTGATGCTGGACGTCGGCGGCTTCCGCGCACGCCGGCGGTCCGAGCTCGCCGAACTCGGCAAGTCCGTGGCGGCGGAGGTCTCCCGGACCGGGGAGCCGCGCAAGCTCGGGGCCATGTCCCCGTTCGAGCGGAAGATCATCCACGACGCGGTGGCCCTCGCCGGGCTGCGCAGTGAGTCGGAGGGCGAGGAGCCGAACCGGCGGGTCGTGGTCTTCCCGGTGGGCTGAGGAGAGCGCCGGTGTCCGCCCGAAGCGAGAATGCAGCGGGCAAGGCAGCGGAAACGGGACAGGCTTGGCGGCCACCGGAGGCTGAAGTTCAGGCCGAAGCGGCAGCGCGGCGGGCAAGCCAGCCGGAGCGGGCAGGACAGCCGCCCCCCGAAGTGGCGGCCGAGGTGTTCGGCGCGGCACTCGGCAAGGCGCGCGCTTTCGCTTCCTTGCTGGCGACCGACGGCGTTACCCGCGGGCTCATCGGCCCGCGGGAGGCTTCGAGGCTCTGGGACCGTCATCTGCTGAATTGCGCCGTGGTAGCCGAGTTGCTGCCATCACGAGGGCAGCTCGTGGATATCGGCTCCGGGGCCGGGCTGCCCGGCCTGGTGCTGGCCATGATGTGCCCCGGCCTGGACGTGGTGCTGGTCGAGCCGATGCTGCGGCGGACCAGTTTCCTCCAGGAGTGCGTCACGGCCTTGGACTTGGCGAACGTTACGGTGACCCGCGCGCGGGCGGAGGAACTGGCGGGATGCATCCAGGCCGACGTGGTCACGGCCCGGGCTGTCGCTCCGCTGGACCGACTGGCGGGCTGGGCCAGCGGATTGCTGCGGTCCGGCGGGATGATCCTGGCGATCAAGGGCCAGTCGGCGGAGGAAGAAGTCAGTGCCGCCCGTCCCGCATTGGCGCGGCTCGGCGCGCGCAGCACCGAGATCCTACGGGTCGGTCACGATAAGGTCATACCAGCGACCACGGTAGTTCGCGTGGTCCTCGCCCACAGCGGCGGCAAAGCGGGCAAGGTCGCCCGAAGCGGCGATGGGGCGGGCAAGACTGTAGGACGCGGCCGAGAGGAGCAGGGTGGTGCCCACCGCAGACGGCCTGGGTTGGCCTGACGGGGCACCCACGGGGCCGCTGGTCAGCGGCGCCGGCCTGGGCTGGCCGCGAGCGTCTCCACCCGGAGACCAGGTGTCGAGAGGTGCGCTGTTGAACGGTCAGGACGCGTCGGCCATTCCGGGTTCCGCGCGGGTACGGCAGGCACTATCCGCTGCGGTTTCCCGTGAAACTCCTGGCCCCGGCGAGGACAATGCTCCGCCGCTGGTGTCAGCTAATCCGGAGGTGATCGTGCCAGAAGTGCGGGCGAATCCCGCCGAGACCCCGATCGGGCAAGCCGCCGAGGCGGCCGCGGGGATTAGGGGCACCGGCAGTCAACGCGAAGAATGGCCGCGGCCCAGCCGGTGCCGGATAATGACGATCGCCAACCAGAAGGGAGGCGTGGGCAAGACGACCAGCGCGGTCAACCTGGCGGCCAGCTTGTCCCAGCACGGCTCCCGGGTGCTGGTGGTGGATCTCGACCCGCAGGGCAACGCGTCCACCGCCTTGGACGTGGAGCACCACGTCGGCGTCGATTCCGTGTACAACGCCCTCGTGGAGGAGCGGCCGCTGCCGGAGGTCGTGGTCGAGGTTCCGGGGATGCCTGGCCTTTTCTGCGCGCCCGCCACGATCGACCTGGCCGGCGCGGAGATCGAGCTGGTCCCGATGGTGGCCCGCGAGCAGCGCCTGTCCCGCGCCATCCGGTCTCTGGACGTCTCCAATCTCGATTACGTGCTGATCGACTGCCCGCCATCGCTGGGACTGCTGACGGTCAACGCGTTGGTGGCGGCGGAGGAAGTGCTCATCCCGATTCAGTGCGAGTACTACGCGCTTGAGGGACTGGAGCAGCTGCTGCGAACGGTGGAGCTGGTCCGCGGGCACCTGAACAGCCAGCTGCGCATCTCCACGATTCTGCTCACCATGTACGACGGCCGGACCCGGCTCGCCACGCAGGTGGCCGACGACGTGCGCTCGCATTTCGGCGACGTGGTGCTCCAGACGATCATTCCGCGCAGTGTGCGCGTCTCCGAAGCTCCCAGCTACGGACAGTCGGTTATTACTTACGATCCCGCTTCCAGCGGGGCTCTCGCGTATGTCGAGGCGGCCCGGGAGCTCGCACTGCGTTCCAGCGCGATGTAGCTATATTTTCGCGTCGGCTTATAGCGTGGC
>JAICUO010000196.1 GCA_025935815.1 Streptosporangiaceae bacterium | reverse complement strand
TTTTCGGTGATCGAGTCGGTCACCTGCTGGTTGTACAGGAGCGCCTTCACCTTGTGCCCCGTGAACAGGGCCTTCACCGCCGCGATGTCCTGGGGGGCCGGATCCACCCCGTTCATGATGTCGGCCTGGAAGGCCCACGGGGTGAGGTTGTCCGCCCCGGCCGCCTCCAGCATGTAGTCGGCGACCGGCTCGGTGGTGGCCACCGGCGCCCCCGGGGAGGCCGCCTTGAAGGCGCTCAAGGCGCTGTTCCACGCGGTCAGGCGGCCGGTGAACCGCGCCGCGCTGGCCTTGAAGTAGGCCGCGTGCGGCGGATCGATCGCGGCCAGGGCGGCCGCGACGGCGCCGGCCACCTTCGGCATGGTGGCCGGGTCGTACCACAGGTGCGGGTTCGGGGTGCTGTCGGGCAGCCCCAGTAGCCGCTGGACGTTGATGACCTTGCGGGCGGGGTCGGGGGCCGCGTTGAGGATGGTGGTCGCCCACGTGTCGTAGCCGACGCCGTTTTGCACGATGAGCCGCGCGGACCCGATCTCCCGCGCGACGGCCGGGCTGGCCTCGTAGGCGTGCGGGTCGGCGGAGGGGTTGCTCATGATCGCGTCGACGTGCACGTAGCCGCCGCCGACCTGGCTGATCACGCTGGCATACTCGTTCTCGGCCCCGATGGCCTCGATGGCGCCGTTGGCGGCCGGGCCGCCCCCGCCCGAGGCCAGCGAGCACGCGGTGGCCAGCGGTATCGCCAGCGCCCCGGCCAGCAGCGCCGCGACGGCGGGCCGGCGGGCCCGGGCGATGAGGGCGGCCTGCAGTCGGGCGCCAACGCGGGTTCGCATGACCTGAGTGCTCCCAGTCGGGGACGGGGCCGGCCGGGCCGGCAGCGAGATCTAGTGAACATCGTTATGGTAATCATTTTCACTAGGACCTTGCAACCGGGTGCGCTTGACAGGGGTGGGGCGCTGCGGGACTGCATGCTGGCGCTGGCCGCCGGGCACCTGGCCTCGCCAAGCTCGCCCTGCTGGCCAGGGTGATCACCGCCGCGACGGGGGGCGTTCAGCCAGCTTGGGCAGCCACCGCGCCGCCTGAGCTGGCCGCGGGCAGCCCATCGGTCAGGGGCGGCGCAGCGGGGAGCACAGGTAGTAGTAGTCGATCGCCAGCTTCGGGCCGATGACGGGGATGTTGACGACGTTGAAGCGCTCCTGCGGTGCCCGCAGGAGCCCGCGGTTCGGGTGGCTGTGCCCCCAGTTGTAGGCGGTCGGGAAGGCCTGCTCGATCTTGAAGTAGCGGCTCAGGTCCCGGCGGAAGGCGCCCGGCGGCTGCATGTTGCTGTATGGGGCGTAAATGTTCGGCCGCCGGTGCGCGAAATTCTGGTAAGTGCAGACGAACTTGCCGCCGTCCTTGACCAGTTCGGCGATCTCGGCGAGCTTCTTGGACTGGACGTCGCCCATGTACTCAAAGAAGCCCTGCGCCACGACGATGTCGAACGTCATGCCCTTGAAGGTGATGGGGCTTTCCACGAGGTCTAGCTCGAGCAGGTTGGCGGCCGGCTCCTGGATGGCGATGTCGACCCCGTGGTAGTGCAGGTTAGCGGGCAGGAGGTCGGCTAGCGACGCGGGCCCGCACCCGACGTCAAGCAGGTCAAGCTCACGGCCGGCGGCGAGCTTGCGGAGCTGGGCCGCGACCTTGCGCATCCGGAAATGCGGCTTCACGTACCGCAGGTTTTCCGTGCCCCAAAAGTCGCGTTTGTGATACACGGTGTCGTTCTTCATTGGTCCTCCACCCTCCGAACGGCCCAAGTTAGGCAGTTCATGGAACTGATCCGGGACCGCCAGCCCCTGATACGTTGTCAGTCGCTCCTTAAGAAGTTCAGAGGCGAGGCGGCTACCGGAGGCTGCGCGGGCGACGCGGGGCCGACTGGACCGTCGCGGCGGGGTCCAAGGGCAGCGGCGAGGGCGCCTTTACCTCCCCTAGGCGCAGGTAGGTGACCACCCGGGCGCCGCGGGCGGTCAGCCGGGACAGCACCTGCTGCAACTCGGTGACGTCGCGGGCCACGATGGACAGCAGGTAGTCGTTCTCGCCGGCGATGTTCTCCGCCGAGATGACCTGCGGCAGCGCCCGGACCTGGTCTTCGAAGATGCGCTCGTAGCGCGGGTCGTGCCGGGTGAGCGTCGCCATCACGTACACCTGCAGGGCGAACCCGGCGGCGGCCGGGTCGACGTGGGCGCGGATGATCCGGATGACCCCGGACTCCTTGAGCGCGCGCACCCGGTGCAGCGTCGCGGCGGGGGACAGGCCGGTCAGCCGGGCGAGCTCGACGTTGGTCCTGTCCGCGTCGGCCTGCAGCGCCTCTAGGAGCTTGATGTCAACTTCATCAAGTTTGAAAGCCATAATGCTAAACTATATTAAGCCCAGGCAGCCAGATGCCGAATCTTGATGGTGTCGCGACGCATTATAGTTGCATGGTCAACAAGAACTACGGCGCCGTCGCCGCGCTCATTGCCTCGGGGGTCGCCTGGGGCACCTCCGTCCCGCTGTCCAAGGTCGCCCTGGGCTGGCTGGCGCCGGGCTGGCTGACCGTCGTGCGGTTCGGGCTGGCCGCGATCGTTCTGTTGATCATCGCCGCGCGCTCGGCCACGCTGCGCGGCTCGCTGGCGCTGCCCGTCCTCGCCTCCGGCGCGATCGGCTACGGCTGCTCCGTCGCGGTGCAGAACGTCGGGGTCGCCCGCACCAGCGTCACCCACGCGGCCCTGATCATCGGGGGCACGCCGATCCTGGTGGCGGTCATCGCGGCGCTGTGGCACCACGCGATCGCGCGCCCGGTCGCGTGGGCGGGGTTCGCGCTGTCCCTTGGCGGGGTCACGCTCATCGCCGGCAGCCACGGGAACGGGGCGGCCCCCGCCGGTGACCTGCTCGTCCTGGTCGCGGTGCTCGTGTCCGCGTCGGCCACGGTGGCGCAGGGGCGCCTGCTGAAGGGACGGGACCCGATCGCGCTGACTGCCGTGCAGTTCCTCGGCGCCACCATCGTGGCCCTGCCCTTCGCGGCCACCGAGGGCCTCCCGGCGGCGCACCCCGGGACCAGTGTGGTCGCCGCCGCGCTAGGCCTGACGATCGTGGGGACGCTGATTCCGTTCAGCTTGTTCGCCTTCGGCCAGAAGCGGGTGCCCGCCGAGGTCGCCGGTGCGTTCCTCAACCTGGAGCCGCTGATCGGCGCGGTCCTCGGGATCATCGCCTTCGGCGACCCGGCCGGGCTGCGCCAGCTCGGCGGGGGCACCGCGATCGTGGCCGGCATCGCGCTGAGCAGCCTGCCGTTGCTGGCCCTGCGCCCGCGCGCCATCACGCCCCCGGGCGCGCCGGCGTCGGCCGCCGAGCGGGCCGCCCCGGCCGGACGGCCGCTCGCGGTGGCCGCTGACCGCCGGCTGGCCGTGGCCGCCGAGCGCCCGCTGACCGTGGCCGCCGGGCCGGCCGGGCCGGCTGTGCGGGGGTTCGCCGTGGCTGGGCTGGCCGTGCCTGCGGAACGCCCGCTCGCTGAGGTCGCCGCCTCCCCGGGCGCGACGATTGTGCGCCTGCAGCGTCTGCGCCCCGGCCCGGCCCTGCTCGCCGACACCACTGTGCTCACGGACACGACCGTGCTCGCTGACCGCACCTCGCGCGCGGACACCACTGTGCTCGCGGACACGACCGTGCTCGCTGACCGCACCTCGCGCGCGGACACCACTGCACTCGCGGACACGACCGTGCTCACTGACCGCACCTCGCGCGCGGACACTGCCCCGATCGAGGAGGCCCTGGCTCGCGCCGCGTGATAACAGCAAGATGCAGGATGGTTTTTCGCGATCATGATTCCTCCGGTCCGGGAATACCTGATCCGCGCGATAACAGCAAGAGGCGCGGAGCGCTTGACTCTCCTGTTACGGGAGGGCCGAGGCTCGGGTCATGACAGTGATCAGCCAGCAAGCCCCGGCGCGCCCGGGTCGCGCGACACGGGCCGGCCTCGCGAAGTGGGCGCCGCTCGCGGTGCTCTTGTGCGCGACGTTCATGTACGTCCTGGACTTCTTCGTCGTCAACGTCGCGTTGCCCGACATTCAGCGGAGCCTGGGCGCGGGCAGCGCGGCCATCGAGTGGGTCGTGGCCGGGTACGCCCTGACCAGCGCCTCGCTCCTGGTCACCGGGGGCAGGCTGGGAGACCACTACGGCCGGCGCCGCTTTTTCGCCATCGGGGTCGCGATCTTCGTGGCGACCTCGGCGCTGTGCGCGCTCGCGCCCGACGCCGGGTTCCTGGTCGTGGCGCGGCTGGGGCAGGGGGTCGGCGCGGCCATCATGTCGCCGAACGTCTTGTCCATCCTCGGCGTCACCTACGCCGGGCGGGATCGCATCCGGGCGATCACCGCCTACGGGATCACCATGGGGCTGGCCGCCGCGGGCGGGCAGCTGCTCGGCGGGCTCTTGATCGGCGCGAACGTGGCCGGCCTGGGCTGGCGGGTGATCTTCTGGGTCAACGTGCCAGTCGGGGTGGCCGCGCTGGCGCTGGTCCGCAGGCTGGTTCCCGAGTCCCGGGCCGCCCGCGGCGGGCGCCTGGACGTGACCGGCGTGGCGCTGCTGACGGCGGCGCTGGTCGCCATCATCCTGCCGTTGCTGGACGGCCGTCAGGAGGGCTGGCCGGCCTGGGCGTGGGGCTGCCTGGCGGCGGGCCCGCTGCTGCTGGCCGCCTTCGCCGGCTGGCTGCGGCTGGCCAAGCGGCGCGGCGGCCAGCCGCTGCTCGACCCCGCGATCTTCGCGGTCCGCACGTTGCGCGCCGGGCTGACCGTGCAGGTGCTGTTCTGGTGCCAGCAGGCGGCCGGCTACCTGGTCCTCGCGCTGTACCTGCAGCAGGGCCGGGGCCTGAGCCCGGTGGCCTCCGGCGGGGTGTTCTCCGTGCTGGCGGCCGGCTACCTGCTCACCTCGTTCCCGGCGCCCGCGCTCACCGTGCGGTTCGGCCGGGGCGTGGTCACCGCCGGGAGCCTGGTCGGCGCCCTCGGCAACGGCCTGCTGCTGCTGGCCGTCTGGCACTGGGGGACCGGCGGCCCGCTGCTGGCCGTCATGCCGGGACTGCTGCTGCTGGGCGCGGGACAGGGACTGTGCCTGACGCCGCTCACCACCACCGTGCTGTCGCAGGCCAGCCCGGCCACCGCCGGGTCGGTGTCCGGGGCGCTGTCCACCGCCCAGCAGGTCGGCAACGCCATCGGCGTCGCGGTCACCGGCGTCATTTTCTACGGCCTGGCCGGGCAGGGCATGCGGATCGCGTTCGGCTGGAGCGTGGCCGAGATGGGGGCGCTGCTGCTGGCGGTGACCGCGCTCACCCTCATCCTGCCCCGGCGCCAGCCGCGCCGGCGGGCCCGGGACAGCGCGGAAGGCTGATACTCAGATCATGGCAACCCTGCTGACGATCGGCGACTTCTCGCGGATGACCCACCTGAGCGTGAAGGCGCTGCGGCACTACCACGACGTGGGCGTGCTGGAGCCGGCCGCCATCGACCCGTTCTCCGGCTACCGGTCCTACGACGCCGGCCAGGTCCCCGCCGCCCAGGTCATCCGGCGGCTACGGGACCTGGGGATGCCGCTGGACGGGATCCGGACGGTGCTGGCCGCCCCGGACGTGGAGGCGCGCAACGCGGAGATCGCCGGGCACCTGGCCCGGATGGAGCGCCAGCTCGCCCAGACCCAGGCGTCGGTCGCCTCGCTGCGGGCGCTGCTGTCCGCCCCGGCCCCGCACACGCCGGTGGACTACCGGACGATCCCGCGGGTGACCGCGCTGGCGATCACCGAGATGGTGACGGTCGAGGGCTTCATGGACTGGGTGACGGGGGTGCTCGACGAGCTGGCGGACGCGCTGGCGGTGACGGGGACGGAGCGCTCGGGCCCGTTCGGCGCGCTCTATCCGGGCGACTTCTTCGAGCTGGAGCGGGCCGAGGTCACCTTCTTCGCGCCCGTCACCGTGCCCGTGCCCGTCGCGGTGCCGGCGGCCGGGCGGGCGCGGCTGACCGAGATCCCGGTGGTGGACGCGGCCGTCGCCGTGCACGCGGGCAGCATGGACGACATCGACCGCACGTACGCGGCGCTGGGCACCGCGGTGGCCGAGCGCGCGATCGGCGTCGACGGCCCGATCCGCGAGTACTACCCCATCAGCTTCCTGGACACCGAGGACGAGGCCGGGTACCGGACGGAGGTCTGCTGGCCGGTCTTCCGTACCATCACCTGAATTCCGGTATAGGCGCATAATCCGCGGCACGGGGGAAGTCTTGAAGGCATGCTTACCTTCATCATCGTGCTCATCATCGTCGGTCTCATCAGCGGTGCGATCGCGCGCCTGCTCATGCCCGGGCGGGACCCGATCGGGATCTTCGGCACCATCGTGCTCGGTATCGTCGGCTCGTTTGTCGGCGGATTCCTGCAGAACCTCATCCAGTACCACACGATGAGCATTCACAGCTTCCACACCGTCGGGATCATCGGGTCGATCATCGGCGCTTGGGTGCTGCTGCTCATCCTGCGCATTGCCCACCTGGAGCCTGGCCGCCGCCGCTACTGATCCGGGGTATGCCAGTATGGCGTTATGGCCGATCCGCGCGCGGGGCAGCCCGCTGCTCCCAGTGACTTGGTGAACGTCGCCAAGCTGGTCACCGCGTACTACACGGTGCATCCCGATTCCGCCGATGTCGGGCAGCGCGTCTCGTTCGGGACCTCCGGGCACCGCGGGTCGGCGTTCACCGCGACGTTCAACGAGGACCACATCCTGGCCACCACCCAGGCCATCTGCGACTACCGGGCCCGCCATGGGATCGGCGGGCCGCTGTACCTGGGGGCCGACACGCACGCGCTCGCCGAGCCGGCCCAGGCCACCGCGCTGGAGGTGCTGGCCGCCAACGGGGTCCGGGTGCTGGTGGATGCCCGCGGCGGGTACACGCCCACCCCGGCGGTATCCCGCGCGATCCTGGCCCATAACGCCGATGGCGGTGCCTCGGCCAGCGGTGCCGCGGGCGGCCCCGGGGGGCAGGCCGACGGCATCGTGATCACGCCGTCGCACAACCCGCCAGCGGACGGCGGCTTCAAGTACAACCCGCCCGACGGCGGGCCGGCCGGGACCGAGGTCACCCGCGAAATCCAAGACCGGGCGAACGGCCTGCTCAGCGACGGATTGCAGGGCGTGCGCCGGATACCGTACGCGCGGGCGGCGGCGGCCGACACGACCGGGCCCTTTGACTTCCTCGGCAGCTACGTGGCGGCCCTGGACCGCGTGGTCGACATGGCCGCCATCCGGACGGCCGGGATCCGCATCGGCGCCGACCCGCTGGGCGGGGCGAGCGTCGCCTACTGGGGCGAGATCGGGGAGCGCTACGACCTCGACCTCACCGTGGTGAACACCGAGGTGGACCCGACGTTCCGGTTCATGACCCTGGACTGGGACGGCAAGATCCGGATGGACTGCTCGTCGCCGTACGCGATGGCCAGCCTGATCCGCCGCCAGCACGACTTCGCGATCGCCACCGGCAACGACACCGACTCCGACCGGCACGGCATCGTCACGCCGGACGCCGGGCTGCTCAACCCCAACCACTACCTCGCGGTCGCCATCGACTACCTGTACCGGCACCGCGACGGCTGGCCGGCCGCCGCGGCCGTCGGCAAGACGCTGGTGAGCTCCTCGATGATCGACCGGGTCGCGGCGGACCTGGGCCGCCCGCTGCTCGAGGTGCCGGTCGGGTTCAAGTGGTTCGTGCCCGGCCTGCTGGACGGCTCGGTGGCCTTCGGCGGCGAGGAAAGCGCGGGGGCGTCGTTCCTGCAGCGAGATGGCTCGGCGTGGACCACCGACAAGGACGGCATCATCCTCGCGCTGCTGGCCTCGGAGATCATCGCGGTCACCGGGCAAACGCCATCGCAGCTGTACGCGGGCCTGACCGGGCGCCACGGGACCCCGGCCTACGCCCGCGTCGACACGCCCGCCACCCGGGAGCAGAAGGCGGCGCTGGGCAAGCTCTCGCCCGAGCAGGTGCCAGCCAGCGAGCTGGCCGGGGAGAAGATCGTGGCGGCGCTGACCACCGCGCCTGGCAACGGCGCGCCGATCGGCGGCCTGAAGGTGGTCACCGAGTCCGGCTGGTTCGCCGCCCGCCCGTCCGGCACCGAGGACATCTACAAGCTCTACGCCGAGTCCTTCCGCGGCCCAGACCACCTCGCCGCCATCCAGCAGGAGGCGCGCGCCATCATCGCCGACGCTATTGGCGGCTGATCCGCCATCGTGGGGGGCGTGGCCCGCCGACGGCGACGATAAGAGCGGTCCGCATTCCGGTGCGGATTTATCGCGGGGCTTGAGCGGGCTCGTCGCGTTGCTCGGGGACTGCCGGACGCGGAGCGCGGGCCGATCGCCGGGCCAGGACCGACCGGTGCGATAGCCAGGAAAGGACCGAGCCGGAGCACGCCGCCGACCCGGCCGAGAAGATGGAAGCCAGCGAGCCCACCGAGCCGATGGACAGGATCGATCCCGCCGAGCCGATCGACAAGATCGACCCGGCCGAGCCGATCGACAAGATCGACCCCGTCGAGCCGATGGACAGGATCGACCCCGACGACCCGATGCTCATCAGCGAGCCCGCGGAGCCGACCGGGCGCGGCGAGCGATCTGAGTACCCCATGCCACGATTCTTCCACCACGGTGCCCCGGTTCACGCCTGAGGAGACAATGAGATCATGATCGCGCGGATCTGGCGGGGCTGGGCGCCCGCGGAACGGGCTGGTGACTACCAGCGGCATTACGAGAGCGAAGTCAGCGAGCACCTGCGGGCGGTCAGCGGGTTCAGCGGCGCGCAACTCCTGCGGCGGGACGAGGACGGCGAGGTCGCGTTCACCTCCGTCACCTGGTTCACCAGCCTCGACGCGGTCCGCGGCTTCGCCGGGGCCGACTATGAGCGGGCGGTCGTGGAGGAAGCGGCCCGGGCGGCGCTGAGCCGCTGGGACGAGCGCGTCACCCACCATGAGATCGCGGTGGACATCCGGTAGCGGGGGCCCGTGGGGAAGCGGGAGCCGTGCATTCTCCATGCCCGTTCGGCTATATGCGTTGACAGGCATATAGCCGAACGGGCATGCTCGGGCTATGACAGCCAGCGCGGCGATCGAGGTTCTCGGGGAGCCGAGGCGCCGCCAGATCCTGGACGCGCTGCGCGAGGGCGAGCAGCCGGTGCAGGTGCTTGCCCGGCAGCTGGGGCTCAGCCAGCCGGCGGTCTCCAAGCACCTGCGCGTGCTGCGCGATGCCGGGCTGGTCACCGTCCGCCCGGACGCCCAGCGACGCCTGTACCGGCTGCGCCCCGAGCCGCTCATCGAGCTCGACCAGTGGCTGGAGCCCTACCGCCAGCTGTGGCGGGCCAGCCTCGACAAGCTCGAAGACCACCTGGCCGGGCCGCAGCCCCAGAACGAGCAGCTACCGAACGAGAGGACGCAACCATGACCGAGGTCACCTTGCTGCGGGCCGGAGCCCGCCCCATCCTGCGCTTCGAGCGCCACCTGCCCCGCGACGTCGAGGCGGCCTGGCGGGCGGTCACCGATCCCGCCGAGATGCGCGCGTGGTTTCCCACCCGTGTCGAGATCGACGGCGGTCAGTGGCAGGCGGGCGCGCGGCTGACCCACCACTTCCACGGGCACGACATCGAGCCGCTGCCGGGCACGGTGCTGGAATGGGATCCGCCGCACCGGGTCCGCTTCACCTGGGGCGAGGACACGATCGGCTTCGAGCTCAGCGCGGCACCGGACGGCGGCACGATCTTCGTGCTGACCGAGGAGCTCAGCGCCAGCGCCGCCGCCCGCAACGCGGCCGGCTGGGAGTCCTGCCTGGACCGCCTCCAGCACGGCGAGGTGCGCGAGAACTGGAAGGCGCGCTTTGCCCACTACGCCGCCGAGCTGGAGCCCACGCTCGGCCACCAGGACGGCCCGCCCGCCGGGTACAACGACAGTGCCTCCTGAACGACAGTGCCTCCTGAACGACAGTGCCTCCTGAACGACTTGTAGACGATAGGCCCATAGTGTCGTAATTACTGCTGGAAGTCGCCCGGAGACCGGGAACTTGTGGTCGCGGCTGTCTTGAACCCAGGGGGACGCGGGAGCAAGCTACGGGTAGCCACTGCTATCCCGGGAGGAATGCCAATGTCGGCTCGCTCTCATCCGCGCCGCCTCATCGTCGCACTCGTCACTGGCAGCCTCGTGCTCCTAGGATCGCTGGTCGGCGGGTCCGGCGCGGCCCGGGCCGCCGGGATGGCGTTCAGCGCCAGTAGTTGCGTCACCACGCCAAGCGCCGTGGTCCCTGGCGTTCAGATCGCCGACCCGGCATGCGAGTTCAACGGCGCGGCCTATGTCGCGCCGTTCGCCCCGATCGCCAACGCCAGTGGCCAGCCATCCCGGGTCTGGACGGGCGTCGCCAGCGATGGCGGTGCCTACCGGGTCGAGGTCCCGCCTCGCTGGAACGGGACCCTCGTGATGTTCGCCCACGGTTTCCGGGGCAACGGCACCGTAGTGTGGGTCGATGATCCCCAGCTTCGTCAGTACTTCGTCGACAACGGGTTCGCCTGGGCGGCGTCGAGCTACGCGGTGAACGGATACGACCCCGGCGACGGCGTGGTGGACACCCACGACCTGCTGAAGGCGTTCCCGTCGATCACCGGGCTGCGCACCCGGCAGGTGATCATGAGCGGCGTTTCGATGGGCGGCGAGATCACGACAGCCGAGATCGAGGCCTACAAGGGCGACTTCGCCGGCGCCATGCCCTACTGCGGGGTGCTGGCGGGCAGCAACCTGTTCGACTTCTTCCTGGGCGCCAACGTCACGGCGGCGGGCCTCACCGGGACGACGATCAGCTACCCGACGACGCTGGCGGCCGGGCAAGCGTACGCGCCGGCGTACCAGTCCACGGTCCAGGCCGAGTTGCCCGCCCTCGGGATCACCCCCAATCCGGCCACCGGCGGGCAAACCTTCACCACCAGCCTGACCAAGACCGGGACGCTATGGGCGGACACCGTTGAGCAGCTATCCGGCGGTACCCGTCCTGGTTTCGCCAGCGCCATCGGCTACTGGAACAGTTTCGGGTTCGCTCCGCTGACCAAGATCCCGTTCCTGTTCGGCCTTTACCCCGGGACCAGTGGCGGCACCATCGGCTTCGCCAACGGGAGCGTGGCCGGCAACGAGCGCACGTTCTACACGTTCAGCGACAACCCGTTCGTCAACCTCCGGCAGGAGATCGCGCTCAACCGCGCCGTGCTACGGGTACCGGTCACGGCCACCTCCTCGGCCGACGCCCTGTCGCCCGCGGAACTGCCGGTGATCCACGGCGACCCGGGCATCCCGGTGCTCTCGGTCCACGGAATCGGAGACCTGTTCGTTCCCTTCTCCATGGACCAGCAGTACGACGCCAGGATGGTGGCCCACGGCCAAGGCCGCCTGTTCGTGGGCCGGGCGATCCGCGAAGTCACGCACTGCGGTTACACGAACAGCGAGCTGACGTCCGCGTTCTCCGCCCTCGTGTCGTGGATCCACACCGGGATGCGGCCCGCCGGCGACAACATCCTCGATCCGCGGCGGGTCGCGTCACCGCTGTTCGGGTGCCGGTTCACCGACCCGACTCGCGGTGCCCATCCGGAGTTCCAGGCCCCGGTCGCCTGCCCGCCGGGCAGCCGGAGCTAATTCAGCGCGGCGCGATGCCGAACGTGCTGCGGACCCGGCCGGCCACGGTCTTTGAGGTCACGCACGCATTGTAGGCAGATGATCTACGTATCGGCAATCTGCTTATGAGGCCGGGTCCGCTGACGCGGGCAGCCGCTCGGTGGCCTGGTCCTCACAGCGGGCCAGGGTCAGCAGCCCGTCGAGGATCAGCTCGCTGCGGGCGCTGGCGGCCAGCACCGAGTCGATGACCGGGCCGAGCTCGGCGGGAACGCGGTGCTGCGCCACGGCCACCTCCAGCAGGGTCCGGCTGGTGGCCAGCGGCGTGCGCAGCTCATGCGACGCGTTGGCGGCCAAGTGGCGCTGCCCGTCGAAGGAGGCGTCCAGCCGCTCGAGCATCGCGTCGAAGGTGTCCGCGAGCTCCTTGAGCTCGTCCTGGGGGCCGGTTAGCGCGATGCGCTCGCGCAGGTTGCTGCCGGCGACCCGCCGGGCGGTGTCGGTGATGTGCCGTACCGCGCGCAGCGCCCGCGGCGCCGGCGCCGCGCAGGAGCTCCTCCAGGACGAGGAACTCCTTGTGCCGCAGGGACAGCGGACGCCCGTGCCGGGACGCCTCATGGCGGACCGGATCGAGCCGGATTCCCGCGCGCTC
>JAICUO010000543.1 GCA_025935815.1 Streptosporangiaceae bacterium | reverse complement strand
GGCGCGGTTCCTGCCCGGCATCCTCGCCCAGGGGCTGAAGCCAGGCCAGCGCGTCCACGTGCACCTGTCCGCGGACCCGGGCACCGCCGCGGCGGTCGGCGCGCGGCGCGGCCAGCCGGTGATCCTGCGGGTCGACGCGGCGGGCATGCACGCCGCCGGGCACGAGTTCTTCCGCGCCGCCAACGGCGTGTGGCTCACCGCCGCCGTCCCCGCGGCCTTCATCAGCGCGCGCCGCTGAGGGCGTACGGTAGGGGCATGGCGCTCATCCCCGACGCGGCCGCGGTCCGCTCTCGCGGCCCGCGGTTCGCCGTGGCCGCCGTCACGCTCCTCGTGCTGGCCGCCGACCAGGTCACCAAGGCCCTGGTGCTGTCCGGGCGCATCTCCGGCGACGCCGGCTGGGCATCGGTCCGGCTGGTCCGCAACACCGGCGCGGCCGGCGGCTTCGCGTCCGGCCTGCCCCTGCGGGTGACCCTGTCGGCGGTGGCCATCACCGGCCTGGCGTCCGTCCTGCTGCTGCGCGCGCGGGGGCGGGTCACCGCGCTGTTCATCGCCGCCGTCCTCGGCGGCGCCCTGGGCAACCTCGCCGACCGGGCCTTCCGGGCGCCGGGCCTGGGCCGGGGCGCGGTGGTCGACTGGATCCACCTCGCCGGCCGGGGCGGCTCGCTCAACCTCGCCGACGCGGCCATCCAGCTGGGGGTCATCGGCGCGGCGATCGCGCTGCTCGCCACCCGCGAGAAGTCAGCGGGCCGGGCGCGAGGCCGCGCGGCCGCGCGCGAAAAGGGCTGAGCCGCGGCGAGCCGGGCCTGGTAGAACAAGACAATGCGCGCCACCGACATCCGGCCGATCGCCGGGTCCACCGCCCTGCCGCCGGGGTACCCGCACCCGCACGCGTCGCCGGAGGCCCGGGCCATCGCAGAGGCGGGCATGATCTTGCGCGCCCAGGTCGGCTCCGGCGTGCACGGCACCGCCGTAGCCGGCCAGGATGACCGCGATGAGCTGGGGATCTGCCTGGAGCCGCCGCGGTTCATCACCGGGCTGGCCCGGGTGCCCAACGGGACCGGGGGGCTCGGGCCGTCGGTGCCGTTCGAGCAGTACGAGCGGCACACCGCCTGGGACCGGACCGGCGGCGTCGCCGAGAGGTCCGGGGCCGGCGACCTCGACGTGGTCATCTACTCCGCCCGCAAGTGGGCCCGGCTGGCGCTGGACGGCAACCCGACGGTGCTGCTGGTCCTGTTCGTCCCCGACGCGGAGGTCGTCTTCCGCGACGCCGCCGGCGCGGAGCTGACCGCCGGCGCGCACCGGTTCGTCTCCCGGCTGGCCGCGACCCGCTTCCTGGGCTACCTGCACGGCCAGCACGAGCAGGTCACCGGGCACTCCAGTCGCCGCCCGGAGGTGGTCGCCGCGCACGGGTATGACACCAAGCACGCGATGCACGCGCTGCGCCTTGGCCTGCAAGGCGCCGAGCTGCTCACCACGGGACGGATCACGCTGCCCGTCCCGGAGCCGGACCGGGCCTACCTGCGCGCGGTGCGCGCCGGGGAGGTCCCGCTGGCCGAGGTCCTGGCGGCCATCCGCGCCGCCGAGGCGCGCCTTGAGGCCCTGCGCGACAGCCCGGCCGTCCCCGGCCAGCCCGACCGCGCATGGGTCGACGACTGGCTGCACCGCAGCTACCTCGGCTTCTGGACCCGGGCCCGCTAGTCCCCTGGCCGAGGCAGCCGGGAACTCGGACGGAGGCTGCGCTGGCCGGGGGCCTGGGGGCTGGTCTGCGCCCCCGGGAAACTCAGTACTTGTTGGCGATGAAGAGGTCCTGGGCGGGGAACCTGGTGAGGACCTCGGTGCCGTAGTCGGTGACGACGAGCTCCTCCTCGATCCGGGCGGCCGAGATGCCGTCGGCGGCCGGGCAGTAGGTCTCCATCGCGAACACCATGCCCGCCCGCAGCTCCATCGGGTGCTCCAGGGAGTTCAGCCGGGAGATGATGGGCCGCTCGTGCAGCCCCAGGCCGAGGCCGTGCGCGAACTGCAGGCCGAACGCGGCCAGCTCGGAGTCGAACCCGAAGTCCTGCGCCCGCGGCAGCACCCGGGCCACCGCGTCGGTCCAGACGCCCGGCTTGACCGCCGCGATCGCCGCGTCCATCCACTCGCGCGCCTGCTTGTAGGCGTCCGCCTGCGCTGGCGTGGCGCTGCCCACCCCGAAGGTGCGGTAGTAGCAGGTCCGGTACCCGTTGAAGGAGTGGATGATGTCGAAGAACGCCTGGTCGCCGGGGCGGATGATGCGGTCGGTGAAGTTGTGCGGGTGCGGGTTGCACCGCTCCCCGGAGATCGAGTTGACCGCCTCGACCTGGTCGCTGCCCAGCTCATACAGGCGCTTGTTCGCCAGGGCGACGATCTCGTTCTCCCGCACGCCCGGCTTGAGCGCCTCGACGATGTCCTGGTAGACGCCGTCGACCATCGCCGCCGCCTGGTTCAGCAGCATGATCTCGTCCGGCGACTTGAGCACCCGGGCGTCCAGCATCGGCTGCTGGGCGTCGGCCACCGTGATGCCCTGCCGCTGCAGCTCGAACAGGAACGGCGGCTCGACGATGTCGACCCCCACCGGCGCCCCGAGCGCGCCCGCCTCGCCCAGCAGGCCCCGGATCTCGGTGACCGCGTCGTGCATCAGCCCCGCCTCGGGGGCGACGGCGCCGCGGAAGCCCAGGAAGCCAGGCCGCCAGTTCTCCTCCGGCAGCCACCGGGAGTACAGCTTGTGATGGCGGACGGCCGAGCCGAAGTCCCACAAGATCGGGTCGCGGTCCCGGAGCACCAGCGCGTAGCGGATCATCTTGTCGCCCAGCGCGCCGCCGATCCACGTCTGGGTGGCATAGCGGATGTTGTAGAAGTCGAACAGCAGGAACGCCCCGCACTCGCTGGCCGCCAGCGCCTCCCGCGCCCGGGCCATGCGGTGGCGCCGCAGCCGGCCGAAGTCCACGCGCTCCTCGTAGTCCACGCCCATGTGGCCGGGCGCGCTGATCGGCCGCACCCCCGCCGGCCGCTCGCTCACCGCGCCTCCCGCTCGCTCACTCGCCGGCCTCCGGCGCCAGGCCGTCGTCGACGGGCACGTTCTCCGGCTGCGGCGCGTAGCCGGAGCGGCGCGCCTGCTCAAGCACCAGGGTGGCGAAGTCCTCTGACGTCAGCCCGGCCCCGATCGCCTGCGCGACCAGCATGTCGGTGGCCGCCGCGAGCGGCATCGGCACGCCCAGCTCCTGGCCGGCCGACAGCCCCAGCTGCAGGTCCTTGCGCAGCAGCACGTTGGTGAACGTGGGGTGGAAGTCCAGGTTGACCAGCGCCGGCGACTTGTACCGGCTGAACCCCGAGCCCAGCACCGAGTCGTTGAGGAACTCCAGGAACGTGGCCCGGCTCACCCCGCCCCGCTCGGCCAGCACCGTGATCTCGGCCAGTGACTGGTACACCACGCCGAGGAAGACGTTGTGGGCGATCTTGACCAGCCGCGCCTGCTCGCCGTCCCCGACGTAGGTGACGCCCCGGCCGAACGTCTTCAGCAGCGGCTCGGCCGCCTCGAACGCCGCCCGGGGGCCGGAGGCGGCCACGGTGAGCTTCCCGGCCGCGATGACCTTCGGGTTGCCGCTGACGGGGGCGGCGAGGAACTGCGCGCCGTGCCGGGCGGCGACCGCGCGGACCTCCGCCGACGCCTCGGCGGAGACGGTGGAGGAGTCGACGATCACCTTGGGGGCGGCGTCGCCGGTGAGCAGCCCGCCCTCGCCGCTGACGACCGCCTCCAGGTCGGGGTCGGCCGAGACCATGATGAAGACGATGTCCCGCCCGGCCAGGTCGGCCGGGCTGGCCGCGATCGTCGCGCCCGCCTCGGCGAGGGGCTCGCACTTGGCCCGGGTGCGGTTCCAGGCGGCCACGTCGTACCCGGCCCGCAGCAGGCGCGCGGCCAGCTGGAAGCCCATCCGCCCGGTCCCGATCCACCCCACGGTGGGCGCTTCGCTCGCCAAAGCCCGCCTCCTACCTGCAATCGTTTGCACCCTTCCCTGCAAACGATTGGGCATAAGCGTATCCCTGTCAAGTCGCCTCACCCTGGCGCGCCCAGGAGGCCCGGGCAGTCAGCCGAAGATCCCCGGGTGCCGGGCCAGCTCAAGCCGGGTCCGGCGGATGTGCGTGACCAGCGCGCGCTCGGCGTCATCGGCGTCCTTCCTGCGTATCGCGTCCAGCAGCAGCCGGTGCTCCAGGTGGGTGACGCCCAGGCCGGGGGCCCCGGGCGCGTCCCCGGCTCCGTCCCCATCCCCGGATGCCGCGACCGCCAGCTTGGTGAACTCGCGCCGGTAGTGCTGGGTGACGTTCCACAGGCGGCAGATGACCTGCCACGCCTCGCCGCCGGCCGCGCCGGCGTAGCTGGCCAGGTGGAACTCCCGGTCCGCGCGCAGGAACGCGTCCACGCCGGGCGCCGCCGCCTCCATCTGCGCGGCGATCTGCGCCAGCCGCCCGACCTCGGCCTCGCCCAGGCGCGGCATGCTCAGCCGCAGCACCAGCGGCTCCAGCCGCTCGCGGACCAGGTAGGCCTCCTCGCACTCGGCCAGGCTCAGCCGGGCCACCCAGGCCCCGGAGTTGGCGACCAGGGTCACCAGTCCCTCGGCGGCCAGCATCCGCAGCGCCTCGCGGACCGGGATGCGGCTGGCCCCCGACCGGGCCGCGAGGTCCTCCTGGCGGATCCGCTCGCCCGGGGCGTACCGGCCGCCGAGGATCTCCGCGCGCAGCGCGCCGGCGATGCGGTGGCTGGCGACGCTGGAGCCGGCCGTACCACCGAAGCCGCCGGGGCCGCTGAAGCCGCCGGGGCCCTCGGCCGCCATCACTGCCCCGGGTGGGCGGGGTGCCATAGCAGCACCGGCGCCTCCCGCTCGTAGGCCTTGCCGCCGGGGTAGCTGACCAGCTCGAACTGCATGCCCCAGGGGGCCAGGAAGTACAGCCACCGCTGCCCGGCCGAGGCGTTGCGGCTCGCGGCCGGCCCCGCCAGCACGCGCACGCCCTTGCCGCGCAGGTACGCCGCCGCCGCGTCCATGTCATCGACGTAGAAGGCCACGTGGTGGCCGCCGAGGTCGCTGTTGCGCGGCACCGGCCGCCGGCCGGGAAGGGGCTCGTACTCGAACACCTCGAAGTTCAGGCCGAACCCGCACCGGTAGAACCGGATCTCCCGCACGACCGCGCGCGGGTCGACGTTGAGGTGCTCGCGCATCCATTCGCCGTCGTGCCGCATCTCCGGCAGCGAGTACACGTGCTGGCAGCCCAGCACGTCCACCAGGAACTCATGCGCCTGCTCCATGTCCGGGACGGTGAACCCGACGTGGTCGCCGCCGCGCAGCCCGGGTATGCCCACGGCCCCTC
>JAICUO010000659.1 GCA_025935815.1 Streptosporangiaceae bacterium | reverse complement strand
GTTCGTCTGGAACGACCCCGAGGGCAACCCGCCGCCCGACGACGTGACCATCCCGCGCATCGACGGCGCCTACGCGGATCAGTGGACCCGGTGGACCTGGGTCTCGCTGCGGGTGGAGGGCGCGAACTGCCGCGGGGTCATCGACAACGTGGTGGACATGGCGCACTTCTTCTACATCCACTTCGCGTTCCCGACCTACTTCCGCAACGTCTTCGAGGGGCACGTCGCCTCGCAGTACCTGCGGACCCGGGCGCGGCCGGATGTCTCGGGCCCGGCGAACTACTCCGACGGCGCCGCCGGCGTCGAGGGGACCTTGCGCTCGGAGGCCTCCTACTTCGGCCCGTCGTACATGATCGACAACCTGTGGCAGGAATACCACGGCATGACGGTGGAAAGCGTGCTGATCAACTGCCACTACCCGGTGACCCCGACCTCGTTCATGCTGCAGTGGGGCGTGATCGTCAAGCGGCCCCCGGGGCTGCCCGATGACCAGGCCGCCCGGTTCGGCCGGGGGTTCGCGAAGTTCGTCGGGCTCGGCTTCCAGCAGGACGTGGAGATCTGGCGGCACAAGGCCCGGGTCGACAACCCGCTGCTGTGCGCGGAAGACGGCCCCGTTTACCAGCTGCGGCGCTGGTATGAGCAGTTCTACCGGGACGTCGCCGCCGTCGAGCCGCAGATGACCGCTCGCTACGAGTTCGAGATCGACACCACCCGGCCGGTAGCGGGCTGGGAGGAGGAGGTCGCGGCGAACCTGGCCGCCCGGCGCGCGGCCGCTGGCCCCCCGGCCGGCTCTCCCGCTGAGGCAGGCTGAGGTGGCCTTGCCCGCCGCCGTCCGCTCCGATGACCGTCACGGTGCCGCCCAGGCCGTCGACTGCGCGCGCTGCGGCGCGTCCGTGCAGGTGGTGAAGTTCAGCCCGCAGCACACGTCGGTGCAGTGGACGGCGGCTGCCGTGGAGCGCTGCGCGGAGTTCCGCGCCCGCGCCGCCGAGGGGACCGCCAGCGCCCAGGTCGGCGGGTGCGGCGCGCTGCGGGCCAGCATCGACCACGCGGTGGCAGCCGGCGCGCTGATGATCGCCCCGCCCTCCTACGGCGGGGTCTCCCCGGCAGGCGCCCCCCGGCCTCCCGGCGAGACGGCCGACAGCGCCTACCCGGGGGACGGCCCCCGGTCCCCCGCCAATGCCCGGCCCTGAGCCTGGGGCGATCCCCGCGACCCTGACGGTCGAGCTGTCCGGCGAGTCCCGCGTGCTGGACTGGCCGCCCGGGGCGAGGCTGCTGGACGTGCTGCTCGCCGCCGGGCTGGACGCGCCCTACTCCTGCCGCGAGGGCCACTGTGGCTCATGCTGCTGCCAGCTCGTGGCCGGCCAGGTCGAGATGGTCAGCAACGAGGTCCTCGACGAGGCCGACCTGGCCGGCGGCTACATCCTGGCCTGCCAGTCCGTCCCGGTCACGGCCCAGGTGAGCATCACCTACTGAGCGCCGAGGGCCGCACCGGACGCAGGGGACTTCAGTATTTCAGCGACGCGTCAGTGCCGTTTCAGCGGATGCGGCGATGGTGGGGGCACGGCCGTGGCGGGCCGGAGGAGCCCGCCGCCCCGGCGGCCGCCAGGTATCCCAACGGGGAAAGGAATGCCGTGAAACGGCGAAGAATCTTTGCGATCCTAGTGGCAGCAGCGGTTACCGCGCTCATGGCGGCGGCGATAACCGCCAGCCCGGCCAGAGCGGATACCGCTCCGACCGGGACGGACCTGACGCTATTCACCAACAGCGTCTTCTTCGGCCTAGAAGACAATAATACGCTGAGTGTCGATGTCAGTGGCGGTAACGGCGCTCCAGCCGGCTCCTTCGGTGTCTTTATCGGACAGACCATCGTGTGCTCAGGCCCGGTCACGAACGGCTCGGGATCCTGCGGCCTGACTCCCAACGAGCTATCTCCCGGAACCTACCCGCTCACCGCTATCTACTTCGGCGACGAGAACTCTGGCTCGTCCGCCTCCAACACCGTGAACCTCACCGTCGTGGCCCAGCAGCCGACCACGACCACCTTGACGGTGAACCCGGCAACGGTCACCTTCGGCCGGGAGCAGGCCGTGGAGCTCGATGTCCGGGTCGTGCCGGTCCAGGCCGGCATCGCGACCGGGACGGTGAGCATCACGGCGGGCCCGGCTACCGTGTGCACCATCACCCTGGATCAAGGTAACGACGCCTGCAACCTGACGGCGAGCCAGCTGCCCGTCGGCAGCTACCAGCTCACCGCGACTTATAGCGGGGGGCAGCTCACCGACCAGGGCCGCACCGGCACCTTCGCCGGCTCCGCGTCCACGCCGCAGGCCCTCACCGTCGTGGCCCTGCAGCCGACCACCACCGCCTTGACCCTGTCCGCTGCCTCGGTCCCCTTCGGCAACGAGCAGACCGAGACCCTCACCGCCACGGTCAGTCCCCCTGCGGGCGGCACCCCGGCGACCGGGACCGTCACGGTGACGTCGGGAACGACCCCGGTGTGCACCATCACCCTGGCCGGGGGCACGGGCACGTGCCCGCCGCTGACCGGAAGCCAGCTGGCCATCGGCAGCCACCCGCTCACCGCCACCTACAACGGCGACAGCACCCACGCCACCTCCGCGGACACGACCCAGACCCTCACCGTGGCCAAGGAGCCGACCACTCCTGACCTGACACTGTCCGCGGACACGATCGCCCGCGGCAGCGAGCAGGCCGAGCTGTTCACCGTCCAGGTCGATCCCGCTACCAGCGGCACCCCGACCGGGAACGTCACGGTGAAGGCAGGAGCAGTGGCCGTGTGCACCATCATCCTCACCAGCGGCACGGGCAACTGCTCCCTCACCGCGACCCAGCTCCGCCGCGGCATCTACCAGATCACCGCCACCTACAACGGTGACCGTACCTACGCCGCCTCTACATCCGCGCCGCCGCAGACCCTCACCGTGGTAGCGAGGTAACCCCGCCCCCGGCTCGCCCGGGCGCACCATGGCAAATGCGCGTTCACCTCGTAACGGAACACGGGTGAATGCGCAATCTCTCGTACGGTGGCTGTTATCGCAGGTAGATCACTTGTGATCATGATGGCAGTCATCGTAGAGTCAGGGAGTGGCAGACGTGGCGCTAGCTCTGAACCGTACCGGCGTGGTCTTCAAGAAGTGCGACCGGACCAACCACAAGCCGCAGTCTAACAAGGCATGCGCGGCCAGTACCTGCCAGCACACGTGCGCCGACGTGGAGCGGTGCGCGCACGCGTGGACGCTGCGCTACTGGGCGGACGGCAAGCAGCGGGAACGGAGCTTCAAGGACGTGGTCCGGAGCGGGCGCACGGTCTACGGCAGTGGCCGGAAGCTGGCGCAGGACGCTCAGCTCAAGCTCACGGTGGACAAGCGCGCGGGTGACAAGACGTTCGCCGATTACGCGAGTGCGGGGAAGGCGAATTTCGGGGAAGCCGCTGAGGCGTTCATCATGCGGCTTCCGGTCAATGAGCGTTCTCGTCGCGGGTACCTGAGCAACTACCGCGCGCACGTGAAGCCCGCTTTCGGGGGTAAGGCGATTATCCAGGTGGCGAATGACCGTGACGGCGTGCTTGACCTTCTCACGGTCGCGATGAGGGACTTTAGCGTTTCCGTCCGCCGTATCGCGCGGATGATCATCACGGGCACGTGCGATGAGGCTGTCAAGGCGGGCAAGATCAGGGAGCACCGGCTGGGGGATATCGAGCTGGCGGATAACGGCGCTAAGCACGACCGGACAGACTTCGTGTTCCCCGCCCACTCTCAGGTGAAGTTCGTCGCGGACGGGGGTGAGGAGACGCTAGGCGCGGGTATCTGCGTATGGCTCATGCGGGGGTGCGGGCTCCGCCCCGAAGAGGCTATAGGGGTGGAGAAGGAGGAGTTCCGCGACGGCGGAACGCTGCTGCGACTGACCGGGCAGGCATCCCAGGACGGGCGGGAAAAGCTCCCGCTGAAGAAGCGCAAGAAGGGCGAGTCCCGCGATATACCTGTTCCCACGTGGCTATGGGACATGATCGAGGACCTACCAGACGGGCCCCTCATGCCAGGGAACGGCGACCGGAAATACCAGCTTTACAGTACTGTTCACGGCCGGTTCATGAACGCGGCGGAGAAAGCGGGGATTCCGGCCGGCTTCACGCCTCACTCGCTGCGGCACGCGTTCGCATCCGCGATGCTGAGCAAGGGAGTGCCGATTACCGACGTGGCGCAATGGCTAGGGCACC
>JAICUO010000940.1 GCA_025935815.1 Streptosporangiaceae bacterium | reverse complement strand
GCTGGCGCCGTAGCGGCGGAGCATCTGCGGGGAGGTCCAGCCGTTGAGCTCCATCAGGTCGCCCTCGGCGCCGCCCCGGTCGAGCCAGGCGTGGCTGAAGTGGTGCCGGAACCGGTGCGGGAAGGCCTCGACGCCGCACTGGCGTCCGCGCCGGGTGATGACCTGGTAGATGCCGCTGGCGGTCATCGGTCCCCGGTTGTTCACCCCGAGCCACAGCTGCGGGCGGTATGCCTGGGCGTGCCGGGCGCGGGCGCGCAGGTAACGGTCGAGGGCGCGGGCGGCATCGTGGCTGATCTTCACCGTGCGCGTCTTGCGGCCCTTGCCGCTGACGGTGATCTCCCGGTGCCACAGGTCAACATCGCCGCGCCACGGTTCACCGGGGTCATACCGGATCCCGGCGAGCTCGGACAGGCGGATGCCGGTGGCCTTGAGCACCGCGATCATGGCGGCGTCGCGGCGCTGCTGGAACGACCGGCCCGCGCAGGCCTGCTCCAGCCGCAGTAGCTCCTCGCTAGCGAAGACAGGAACCGGCTTGCCGGGGACGGCGGGCGGCCTCAGCCCGGACATGGGGTCGGGGACCTCCTCCTCGCTAGCCAGCCACTTGAAGAACTGCTGCAGCGCCCGGAACTGGTTGCTGGCGTAGGCTGCGCTGTACCGGCCCAGCAGCCAGGCGATCCACCGCTGCACATCCCGCTGATGCCGCTTGCCGACTTCCTCCCAGCGGGTGCGGCCGGCCTCCGCGATCAGGTGGGCGGCGGCGAACCACTGCACCGCCTCGGTGTAGGTGCGCACTGTTGTGGCAGCCTTGCCCTCGGCAGCCAGGTGCAGCCGGAACGAGCCGATCTCCGGCTGGAGGTCCCCGGCGTCCATCGGCTTGGGCTGGCGGGAACGGGCCTGGGGTGCGGTCATGGGCTTCTCTTCTCAGTTCGCGCACCACCCGCACCACTGGCTACCGGCGCAGCGGGACGGTGAGCCATTCCCCGGAACAAGGCGCGGGGCCGAGCACTTGGGGCGCCCAGTGGCGCGCCTCGGCACCGCCAGGGCGCGCCACCCGGCGGGTCAGGTGGTCATGACGCGGTCGTAGCTGCGGCGGGCACGGGCACCGCGGGCGACTCCCCCGTACACGGTGATCATCTGCGCGGTGGACCAGCCCGCCAGCTCCATCAGGTCGCCTTCGGCGCCGCCGCGATCCAGCCACGCCTGGCAGAAGTGGTGCCGGAACCGGTGCGGGTACAGCAGCACCCCGCACTCCTCGCCACGCCGCACCACCAGCTGGTAGATGCCGGACCGGTCCAGCGGGCCACGGCTCCCTCTCCCAGCCACAGCTCCGGCCGGTGCGCCAGCGGATGCCGGGACCGGGCGCGCAGGTACCGGTCCAGCCGCCGCGCCGCCTCATGCGACAGCCTCACCGTCCGCGGCCTGCCGCCCTTGCCCCGCACCGTGACCTCCCGGGCGGCCAGATCGACGTCACTGCGGTAAGGATCACCCGGGTGGTAGCGGATCCCGGCCATCTCCACCAGCCGGATGCCGGTGGCCAGGAACACCGCGATGATCGCGGCGTCCCGGCGCTCGTCGAACGCGCTCCCCTGGCATGCCTTGCCCAGTTTCGAAAGTTCCACGCTGGTGAAGCAGGGCACCGGCTTGCTCGTTTCCTTCGGCGGCCGGAGCCGGGCCATAGGGTCTGGAATGCCGTCCTCGGCCGATAGCCACCGGAAGAACTGCTGCAGCGCGCGGAACTGGTTGCGGGCGTAGGCGTCGCTGTACAAGCTGAGCAGCCGTACCGTCCACCGCTGCACGTCCCGCGCGTCCGCCTGGTGCCAGCTGGTCTTATCGGTCTCGCGGAGCAGGTGAGCGGCGGCGAACCACAGCGCCGCCTCGGCGTAGGTCCGCACCGTCCCGGCCGCCTTGTTCTCCGCCGCCAGGTGCAGCCGGAACGATGCCACGTCGGCCGCGAACGGCCCGGCGGCGAGGTCCTTGGGGCGGTGCACAGCCTGCCGGCGCAGCACCATAGTTTTGTTCTCGACCCACGGACCGGGCACCGAACCCGCGCCCGGAATATCCGCTTTAAGATAGTTCGAAGGCGGCGTCAAGCTGATCTCTCTTTCTGCCTCTCCGCAGGTGAGACCGCTAACGCGAAATCCTTGACGGTG
>JAICUO010000024.1 GCA_025935815.1 Streptosporangiaceae bacterium | reverse complement strand
TCCCGCCCGCCGAAACCGGGTGGCGCCCGCCCGGGGCCAGGGCCGACAGTGGACCCATGCGGGCAGGTGACGGTGAGGATCTCCTCGCCGGCTACGCGAGCGGGCCGGCCGCCGCGACCGAGGCGACCGCGCTGGCACTGGCGCGGGCGCGGGCGGCCAGCGCCGTCGTGCTGGTGGAGGGGGTCAGTGACCAGATCGCTGTCGAGACCCTCGCCGGGCGCCTCGGCCGGGACCTGCGCGCCGAGGGCATCGTGGTGCTGCCCGTCGGCGGCGCCCACGGCGTCGCCCGCTACCTGCGGCGGTTCGGCCCCCAGGGGACCGGCGCGCGGCTGGGCGGGCTGTGCGACGTGGGCGAGGAGCGCATCGTGGCGCGCGGCCTGGCCGCGGCTGGCCTGGGGGCGCCCGGCTCGCGGGCCGACCTGGAGCGGCTGGGCTTCTTCGTCTGCGTCGAGGACCTGGAGGACGAGCTCATCCGCGCCGCCGGGCCCGCGCGGGTGACGGAGGCCTTCGCCGCCCGCGGGGACCTCGCCGCGTTCCGCGCCCTGCAGCGGCAGCCCGCGTGGCGGGGGAAGGACGAGGCGGCGCAGTTGCGGCGCTTCCTCGGCGCTGGCTCGCGGCGCAAGCTCCGCTACGCCCGCCTGCTGACCGAGGCGATCAGCCTGGACCAGGTACCGCGGCCACTCGCGGCCGTGCTCAGCGCCGTAGGCGTGCCCGGCTGACCGGTCGTTGGGGCACTATAGGGGGATGCCCCGTTCCGCCCCGCACCGCCATGATCACGACGCCGGCGGCCCGGCTGACCTGCTGGCCGCCAAGGCCGCGCTGCGCGCGCAGGTGTGGGAGGCGCTGCGCGCCGCCAGGGTGGCCCGGTTCCCCGGCGCGGCCGGCCGCATCCCGAACTTCACCGGCGCCGAGGCCGCCGCCCGGCGGCTGGCCGGGCTGCCCGCGTGGCAGCGGGCGGCGACGGTGAAGGCGAACCCGGACTCCCCGCAGCTCCCGGTGCGGCAGCGGGCCCTCGAAGACGGCAAGACGCTGTACATGGCGGTTCCCCGGCTGGCCGAGCCGGAGCCGTTCTTCGCCCTCGAGCCCGGCCACCTGGACCAGCCGCCGCGCAAGGCCGCCTCGATCAGCGGCGCGGCGCGCTCGGCGCGGCGGGTCGCCGTCAGCGAGCTGGCCCCGGTCGACCTCGTCGTCATGGGCAGCGTCGCCGCGGCCGCCGACGGGGCGCGGCTGGGCAAGGGCGGCGGCTTCGCCGACCTGGAGTTCGCCCTGGCCGCCACGGCCGGCCTGATCGGCCCGGAGACCATCCTGGTCACCACGGTGCACGAGATCCAGGTCCGGCCCGCCGGGGACATCCCGGTGACCAGCCACGACGTTCCCGTCGACCTGATCGTCACGCCGGAGCGGGTCATCGACTGCCGGGACGGCGGCCGCCCGCGCCCCGCCGACGGCATCGAGTGGGCGGACCTGACCGAGGAGAAGATCGCGGCGATCCCGCTGCTGTCGGCCCTGCGTGAATCGGCCCTGCGTGAATCGGCCCTGCGTGAACTCGGGGGCGCGGGGGAGCAGGGGCGGGCGGTAAAACAGGTCACGTGACACCTGAGCTCCGGAACTGGTCGGGCACCTACGCGTTCACCGCGCGCGAGGTGATCGCCGCGCGCGCGATCGACGACGTCCGCCGGGCGGTCGCCGCCGTGGCCAGCACTGACGGCGGTCGCGTGCGGGCGGTCGGCACCCGGCACTCCTTCCATGACCTCGCCGACAACGGGGCCACGCTCGTCTCGGTGACCGGGATCGCGCCCGAGCCGGTCCTCGACGAGGCGGCCCGCACGGTGACCGTCGGCGCCGGAACCTCCTACGGGACCCTCGCGGCGTGGCTCACCGAGCGCGGCTGGGCGCTGGGCGCCATGGGGTCGCTGCCGCACATCTCCATCGCCGGGGCGACCGCCACCGCGACCCACGGCTCCGGCACCGGCAACCAGGTGCTGTCGGCGGCGGTCGCCGCGCTGGAGTACGTGGACGCCGACGGCGAGGTGCGGCACGCCCGCCGCGGCGACCCGGACTTCAGCGGCCTGCCCGTCGGGCTGGGCGCGTTCGGGATCGTGGTGCGCGTCACCCTGGACGTCCAGCCGGGCTACCTGGTCCGCCAGGACGCCTACCTCGGCCTGCCCTGGGACCGGGTGCTGGCCGGCCTGGAGGAGGTCATGGCCGCCGCCTACAGCGTGAGCCTGTTCACCGACTGGACCGGGGACCGGCTGCAATCGGCGTGGGTCAAGCGCCGGGTCGCCCGCGCCGACGAGGCGGTGCCCGGGGAACTGCTCGGGGCGCCCAGGGCCACCGGCCCGGTGCGGCTGATCGACGCGCCCGAGGACAACCTCACTCCGCTCGGCGTGGCCGGGCCGTGGTCGCAGCGCCTCCCGCACTTTCGCTTCGACGCCAATCCCAGCAACGGCGACGAGATCCAGTCGGAGTACTTCGTCGCCCGGTCCGACGGGCCGGCCGCCCTGTCCGCCGTCCGGCGGCTCGCCCCCCAGGTCGCGCCGCTGCTGCTGGTCTCGGAGATCCGCGCCGTGGCCGCCGACCAGCTGTGGCTGAGCGGCGCTTACGGCCGCGACACGCTGGCGATCCACTTCACCTGGCGCAACGCGCCCGGGCCGGTCGACGCCGTGCTGCCGCGCGTCGAGGCGGCGCTGGCCCCGTTCGGCGCCCGGCCGCACTGGGGCAAGGTCTCCCACGTCACCGCGGGCCAGCTCGGCCGGCTGTTCCCCCGGCTGGCGGACGCCCGGGCGCTGTTCGGGCGGCTCGACCCGCGCGGGCGCTTCAGCAACGATCGCCTGGAGCTCCTCGGGGTCCGCGCCCGGTGAGCCCTGCGACCGCCGCGTTCTGCTTCTCCCCGTTGCGCTCGGCCAGCGAGCTGACCAGCGCGGCGCTCGCCCAGGCCGGGAGAACGGCCAGCGGGCGTGAGATCATGGGCGCATGTCCGAGCCCGCCAGCGTGCCGCGCCGCGGCCGGGGACGGCCGGGGTATGACCAGGCGACCGTGCTGCGCCGGGCGATCGACTTGTTCAACCGCAAGGGCTACGAGGGCACGAGCGTCGCCGACCTCGCGGCCGAGCTCGGGTTCAGCAAGTCGGCGATCTACCACCACGTGCCCAGCAAGGAGCACCTGCTCGCCCAGGCCCTCGACGAGGCCCTCGACGAGCTCACCGCCGTGGTCCGCGACGCGCTGGATGACGGCGGCGGCAGTGTCGCCGACGGTACCGCGTACGCGCGGCTGAGGTCGGTGGTGCGCCGCAGCGCCGTGGTCCTGGCCGCCCACCAGCCGGCGGTGACCTTGCTGCTGCGGGTGCGCGGCAACAGCGCGGTCGAGAAGGAGGCGCTCGCCCGCCGCCGCTGGATCGACGCGCAGCTGGCCCAGCTGGTCCGCGCGGCGGCCGCGGAGGGGGCGATCCGCGACGACCTGCCGCCGGAGCTGGTCAGCCGGCTGATCTTCGGCATGGTCAACTCGCTGGTCGAGTGGTTCCGCGCCGACGGCGAGATGCCGGCCGCGGCGGTGGCGGACGCCATCACCGCGATCGCGTTCGACGGCCTGGACCGGCCGGCCCGCGTTAGCCCGCCCGCGCGCTAGTCGCTGCGTTGCCTAAGCCCCCCGGAAGGCCGGCTTCTCCTTGGCCAGGAACGCCCGCACGGCGCCCGCGTGATCGGCGGTCAGGCTCAGCCGGCGCTGGGCGGCGCCCTCGGCTTCCAGGGCCTGCGCGAGCGGACGCGACGGGGCGTCCGCGAGCAGCCGCTTGGTCTCGGCGAAGGCGGCGGTCGGCCCCGCCGCCAGCCGGGCGGCCAGGGCCGCCGCCGTCGCGCGCACCTCCGCCGCCGGGACCAGGTCGGCGGCCAGCCCCCAGGAGACCGCCTCCTCGGCGGTGAAGGTCGCCGGCCGCAGCAGCAAGGCCCGCGCCCGGGAGGCCCCCAGCGACCGCGCCAGCGTCACCGACAGCCCCGAGTCGCAGGTCAGGCCGATGCCGGTGAACGCCGTGCCGAGGGTCGCCCCGGCCGCCATGACGATGAGGTCGCAGGCGAGCGCGAAGCCCAGGCCGGCTCCCACGCAGGTGCCGTTGACCGCCGCGACCACGGGCTTGGGCATGGTGGCGAGCAGCGTCGCGATCGGGTTGTAGTGCTCATCGACGGTGTTCATCGCGCTGGCGGCGTCCGCCTGGAGGGCGGCGGCGTGCTCGGCCAGGTCCTGCCCGACGCAGAAGGCCTTGCCCGTCCCGGTCAGCACGACGGCCCGCACCTCCTCATCGGCCGCCGCCGCGCGCAGGTCCCGCAGCAGCCCCTGCTTCGTTACGAGGCTCAGGGCCGGGCCGGGGAGGGTGACGGTGGCGACCGCGCCGTCCCGCTCGGTGGTCACGTCAGCCAATTTCTGCTCCTCGTGCTCAGGCGTCGAAGTCGACGGTGACTTTGGGAGTGACGGGGCGGGACTGGCAGGTGAGCACGAACCCGGCCGCGAGTTCGGCGCTTTCCAGCGCGTAGTTGCGCGCCATCTCGACCTCCCCCTCGGTCAGCCTAGCGCGGCAGGTGCCGCAGACCCCGCCCTTGCACGCGAACGGCAGGTCGGCCCGGGTGGCCTGGGCCGAGTCGAGGATCGACTGGTCGCGCGGCATGGAGCTGGTGGCCACGCGGCCATCGAGGACGACGGTCACCTCGCTGGTCTCGCCCACGGCGGCTGGCTGCGCGCGGCGCGGCGGCGGGGGCGGCTCGCCGGAGTAGAACAGCTCGATGTGCACCTTGTCCCGGGGCAGGCCGAGGTCGGCCAGCACGTCGCGGGCACTGGTGATCATCGGTAGCGGGCCGCACAGCCACGCGTGGTCCACGTCATCGACCGGCGTGAGCGACGTCAGCAGCCGCCGCAGCCGGGCGGCGTCGAGCCGGCCGGACAGCAGCTCGACGTCGCGCGGCTCGCGGGACAAGACGTGCACGACCTGGAACCGGGCGCAGTACCGGTTCTTCAGGTCGCCGAGCTCCTCGGCGAACATCACCGACCGGCTGGTGCGGTTGCCGTACAGCAGCCGCACCTCGGCCTCGGGATGCCGCAGCACGGTCGCCGCGATCGACAGCATCGGGGTGATCCCGGAGCCGGCCGCGATCATCAGGTGCCGCCCGCCCGCGGCGGGGTCGGCGCGCAGGCTGCCCGCCGGGACCTGCACCTCGATCTCGGTGCCGGGCCGCACCTCGCGGACCAGCCAGGAGGAGAACAGGCCGCCGGGGATCTCGCGGACGCCGATCCGGGGCCGGGCGCCCGCCGGCGCGCAGATGGAGTACGAGCGGCGGTGCTCGGCCCCGTCGATCACCCGCCGCAGCGTCAGGGACTGGCCGGCCGCGAACGCGTACTCGCCGGCCAGGTGCGGGGGGACGTCGAAGGTGACCGCCGCCGAGTCGTCGGTGAGCTGGTCAACGCCGGCCACCCGCAGCGGGTGGAACACCGCGGCGGGCACCGTCAGATCTCCTTCACGTGCTCGAACGGCTCCCGGCAGCTGGCGCACCGGTACAGCGCCTTGCAGGCGGTGGCGCCGAACTCCGAGACCAGCTCGGCCGCCGCCGACCCGCAGCGCGGGCAGCGCAGCTCGCGGCGCGCGGGCAGGAGCGTCAGCGGGACCGGGCCGCCGTCCCGCGCCGGCGCCGGCCCGGGCGGTGAGATGCCGGCCGCGGCCAGCGCCCGCCGGCCGCGATGGCTGATCCAGTCGCTGGACCACGCGGGGCTCAGCTCCACCCGCACCCGGACATCGCCGTAGCCGGCCCGGGTGAGGACGCGGACCAGGTCATCGCGGATCGCCGCCAGCGCCGGGCAGCCGGAGTACGTCGGCGTGATCACCACCGTCACCGACCCGGCCTTCTCCTCCACCCGCCGCAGGACGCCGAGGTCGGCCAGCGTCAGCACTGGCAGCTCCGGGTCGGTGACGGCCGCGGCGATGGCGTAAGCGCCGGTCATCGGGCCTGCTTTCACCAGCGCCCCAGGGGGTGCGCCCGGGCGACGGATTGCATCTCGGCCAGCAGCGAGCTCAGCGCCTCCGTGTGCGCCCCGTCCCGGCCGGAGCGCCCGCCCAGCTGCCCGGCCTGCGGGACTTCCGGCCACGGGAGGTCGCTGGCGGCGAGCACCGTGGCCAGCGCCGCGTCGGCCTCGCCGGCGACGTCGGCCGGGTCGACGGCCACGCCGGCCCCGGCGAGCTCCCGCTCCACCGGGTGGGCGCGGAACAGCTCGTCGTGATGCCGCCAGACCTCGGCCAGCCCCGCGGTGACCCGGCGGCGCGACTCCTCGGTCCCCTGGGCGAGGGTCACGAACCAGCGGGCCGCGAAGTCGCGGTGGTAGGCCAGCTCCCGGACGCCCTTGGCGGCGACGGCGGCGAGCACCGCGTCGCGGCTGGCGCGCAGCCGCTCCAGCAGCGCCAGCCGCGCGGTCGCGAACAGCAAGATCCTGGCCACGGTCTGCCCGAAGTCCCCGTTGGGGGCCTCCGCCAGCCAGGCGTTGCGGTAGGCGCGGTCGTCGCGGAAGAACGCCAGCGCGTCCTCGGCGGGCACCGGGGAGGGCACTGCTTCCGATGCGCCGGGGAGCGGCGGCACCACGGACGGGTCCGCGCTGGCCGCCCGGGCCAGCAGCAGCCGCGCCTGGCCGAGCAGGTCCAGCGCGATGTTGGCCAGGGCGATGTCGAGCTCGAGCTCGGGAGCGCGGCCGCACCATTGCGACAGCCGGTGCGACAGCACGAGCGCGTCGTCGCCGAGCATCAGGCAGTACTGGGCCAGCGCCCGCGGGTCGGCGCCGTCCGGGATGGTGGCCTCGATGCCCGCCAGCGGGTCATCGAAGTCCGTGCCGAACGCCCAGTGATCGCTGTCGCCCCCGAACAGCCCCTCGTAGGGCGAGTCATGATCGTCGTGCTCGCTGGCCGGTGCCTCATGGGTCATGGCGCGCGCCCTCACATGTGGGGGACGTTGTCGGGGATCTCATAGAACGTCGGGTGCCGGTAGACCTTGTCGCCGCTCGGCGCGAACAGCGGGTCCTTCTCGTCCGGGCTGGACGCGGTGATGGCGTCCGAGCGGACCACCCAGATGCTCACGCCCTCGTTGCGGCGGGTGTAGACGTCGCGGGCGTGGCTGATCGCCATCTGGTCGTCGGGCGCGTGCAGCGACCCGACGTGGACGTGGTTGAGGCCGCGCTTGCCGCGCACGAACACCTCATACAGCGGCCACTCACTCATGGGCGGCTCCCGCCTTCGCGAAGGCAAGCGCGGCGTTGCGGACCCACGCGCCGTCCTCGTGCGCCCGCGCCCGGTGCGCCAGCCGCTGGGCGTTGCACGGTCCCTCGCCCCGCAGCACCGCCGCGAACTCCGACCAGTCCGGCTCGCCGAAGTCGTAGGATTCGCGCTCGGCATTCCAGCGCAGGTCGGGGTCGGGGAGGCTGACCCCGAGCGCCTCGGCCTGGGGGACGGTCATGTCGACGAACCGCTGCCGCAGCTCGTCGTTGCCGTTGCGCTTGATGCCCCAGGCCATCGACCGCGCGGAGTTGGGCGAGTCCGCGTCCGGCGGGCCGAACATCATCAGCGACGGCCACCAGAACCGGTCCACCGACTCCTGCACCATGGCCCGCTGCTCGCCGGTGCCGCGCATCATGGTCATCAGCAGCTCATACCCCTGGCGCTGGTGGAACGACTCCTCCTTGCAGATGCGGATCATCGCCCGCCCGTACGGGCCGTACGACGTCCGGCACAGCGGCACCTGGTTGCAGATGGCGGCGCCGTCCACCAGCCACCCGATCGTCCCGACGTCGGCGTAGCTCAGCGCGGGGTAGTTGAAGATCGAGGAGTACTTCTGTCGGCCCGCCAGCAACAGCGCGGTGAGCTCCTCGCGGGAGACGCCGAGGGTCTCACAGGCGGAGTACAGGTACAGGCCGTGCCCGGCCTCGTCTTGCACCTTGGCGAGCAGGATCGCCTTGCGCCGCAGCGAGGGCGCCCGCGTGATCCAGTTGCCCTCCGGCTGCATGCCGATCACCTCGGAGTGCGCGTGCTGGGCGATCTGGCGGACCAGCGTGGCCCGGTACGCGTCCGGCATCCAGTCACGCGGCTCGATCCGCGCGCCCCGCGCGACCGTCGCCTCGAAGTGCTCCCCGAGGTCGCCCGGCGCTGCCGTCGCTGTTTCCTCGGACGCTGCTTCCCTGGGCATTGTCTTCTCGGGCATTGTCTTCTCGGGCACTGCTTCCACGGGCACTGCCTCCCCTTGGATTTACTGACCGATCGTTCTGTAATAATATGACGCGGGGGTGGGTCGTGCAATCAGCGGAGGACGTCATGCATCGCATCACGATCCAGTACCGGGAGCCGGCCGACCCCGCCTCCATGGTGGCGTTCACCGGCGCCGTCGAGGACGTCCTGGCCGGATAAGTCCCGGCGGCCGGGCTGGTGACCGGCGGCGTGCTCCGCGGCCGGGCTCCGTGGCCGCCTTCCTGGGCCGCGTTTCTTGACAAGGCGCGCCGCCGGTGACGTCATTGAGCGTTATGGACCCCCGAGCGCGATGGATACCCGACGCGGGGCTGCTGGACCCGGCCGAGCGGATGAGCGCCAGCGAGCTCCGCGACCTGCAACTGGCCCGGCTGCGGGAGGCGCTCCGGCACGCGTATGAGAACGTCGGGCACTACCGCCGCGCGTTTGACGCCGCCGGGCTGCGCCCGCAGGACTGCCGGGAGCTCGCCGACCTGGCCAAGTTCCCGCTGACGACCAAGGCGGACCTGCGCGACAACCTGCCGTACGGGATGTTCGCCGTCCCGATGGGCGAGGTCCGGCGGATCCACGCCTCCTCCGGCACGACCGGCCGCTCGACCGTGGTCGGCTATACGGTCGGCGACCTCGCGACCTGGGCGGCCGTGGTGGCCCGCTCCCTGCGCGCGGCCGGCGGGCGCCCCGGCGACCTGGTTCACAACGCCTACGGGTACGGGCTGTTCACCGGCGGGCTGGGCATCCACTACGGCGGGGAGGCGCTCGGCTGCACGGTGATCCCGGTCTCCGGCGGGGCGACCGCCCGGCAGGTGCAGCTCATCGGGGAGCTGCGGCCGCGCATCATCACCGTGACCCCCAGCTACATGCTGACCATCCTCGATGAGTTCGAGAAGCAGGGCCTGGACCCGCGGGCGAGCTCACTGGAGATCGGGATCTTCGGGGCCGAGCCGTGGACCGAGGGAATGCGCGGGGAGATCGAGGAGCGCGCGGGCATCGAGGCGGTCGACATCTACGGCCTGTCGGAGGTGATCGGCCCGGGCGTCGCGCAAGAGTGCGTGGAGGCCAAGGACGGGCTGCACATCTGGGAGGACCACTTCTACCCCGAGGTCATCGACCCGCTCACCGGGGCGGCGCTGCCCGACGGGGCACCCGGCGAGCTCGTCTTCACCTCGCTCACCAAGCAGGCGATGCCGGTCATCCGCTACCGGACCCGGGACCTCACCCGGCTGCTGCCCGGCACCGCGCGGCCAGCGATGCGGCGGATGGCGCGAGTCACCGGGCGGACCGACGACATGATCATCGTGCGCGGGGTGAACCTGTTCCCCACCCAGGTCGAGGAGGTCGTGCTGCGCACCCCCGGGCTGTCGCCGCACTTCGCCCTCGACCTGACCACCCGCGGCCGGCTGGACCACCTCATCGTCAAGGCCGAGGCCCGGCCCGACTGCCCGCCCGCGCGGCGGACCGCCGCCGCCGCCGAGGTCGCCGCGGCGGTCAAGGACAGCATCGGCGTCAGCGTCGAGGTCCTCGTCGTCGACCCCGAGACCCTGCCCCGCTCGGCCGGCAAGCTGCAGCGCCTGCGCGACCTGCGCGAGCGCGGCTAAACCGCGAGCGCTGTCCTAACGGCGCCGTCGGGCCAGGCTCGTTGCTACCGCTATTCCCACTCCAGGCTGGCGATGGCATCGAGGATGCGGTCGACACTGGGCAGGTGGAAGTGCTCCAGGTACGGCGGAGGATAGGGGATGTCCAGGCCGGTGACCCGCAGGACCGGCGCCTCCAGGTGGTAGAAGCACTGCTCGGTCAGCCGCGCCGCGATCTCGGCGCCGTACCCGGCGAAGCCCTGCGCCTCGTGGACCACCACGGCGCGCCCGGTGCGGCGCACCGACTCGGTCAGCGTCGCCTCGTCGAGGGGCGCCAGCGAGCGCAGGTCGATCACCTCTACGTCCCAGCCCTCCCCGGCGGCGGCCTCAGCGGCCTCGACGGCGGTGCTGACCATCCCGCCGTAGGCGATGAGGGTGACGTTCGTGCCCGGCCGCCGGATGAGGGCCTGCTCAATCGGCGGCCCGGCCGTCGTCAGGGCGGCGGTCTCCTTGCCCCAGTAACGCCGCTTCGGCTCCAGGAAGATGACCGGGTCAGGGCACTCGATCGACTGGCGCAGCAGCCGGTAGGCATCGGCCGGGGTCCCCGGCGACACCACCCGCAGCCCCGGGGTGTGGGCGTAGTACGCCTCCGAGGAATCGCTGTGGTGCTCCACGCCGCCGATCCCGCCGCCGAACGGCACCCGGACCACGACCGGCAGCGACACGCGGCCCCGGGTCCGGTTGCGCAGCTTCGCCAGGTGGCTGGTGACCTGCTCGAAGGCGGGATAGGCGAAGGCGTCGAACTGCATCTCGATCACCGGGACGAGGCCGTTCATGGCCATGCCGATGGCGGTGCCGACGATGCCGGACTCCGCCAGCGGCGTGTCGAAGACGCGGGCCGGCCCGAAGCGGGCGGCGAGGCCGTCGGTGACGCGGAAGACCCCGCCGAGCGTGGCGACGTCCTCGCCGAAGACAACCACGCGCTCGTCAGCGGCCAGGCTGTCGGCCAGCGCCCGGTTGAGCGCGGCCGCCATGGTGACCGGCGCGGGGCGGGCGGCGGCAGCGGGGCCGGGCGCGGTGTCTCCGGGCGCGGTGTCTCCGGGTGCGGTGCCGGCGGCAGCGGGGGAGTGCAGCGCGGTCGTCATCTCTCGTCCTCCCCGGGCTCAGCATCCGCGATCTCGGCCAGCAGCGCCGCCCGCTGCCGCCTCAGGGCCGCCGTGGGGCGGGCGTACACGTGGTCGAACAGCTCGCCGGGATCGACGCTGACGTCCTCGCTGAGGCGCTCGCGCACGCTCGCGGCCAGCCGCTCCGCCTCCTCGGCGAGCCCGGCGGCTCCCGCCTCGTCCAGCAGCCCCCGCGCCGACAGGTACGCCGCGAGCCGGGCGATCGGGTCCCGCGCCCGCCACGCCGCGACCTCGGCCCGGTCCCGGTACCGGGTGTCGTCGTCGGCGTTGGTGTGCGGCTCGGCCCGGTAGGTGACCGCCTCGATCAGCAGCGGCCCGGCGCCGCTGGCGGCCCGCTCGACCCCGGCCCGGACGGCCGCGTAGACGGCCGCCGCGTCGTTGCCGTCGATGAGCAGGGACGGCATCCCGTAGCCGATGCCCTTCGCGGCGAGCGTCGGTGCGGCAGTCTGCTTCGCGAGCGGCACGCTGATCGCGTAGCCGTTGTTCTGCACCAGGAACACCACGGGCGCCTTCCATACCGCAGAGAAGTTGAACGCCTCGTGGGTGTCGCCCTCGCTGGTCGCGCCATCCCCGAGCATGGCCAGCGCGACGAGGTCCTCGCCCTTGAGCGTGGCGGCGTGCGCGAAGCCCACCGCGTGCAAGGCGCTGGTGGCCAGCGGGGTGCAGTGCGGCGCGACGCGGTACTGGTACGGGTCATAGCCGCAGTGCCAGTCGCCGCGCAGCAGCGCCAGCGCCTCGGGGGCGTCCACGCCGCGGGTGAAGATGGCGACCGAGTCACGGTAGGTGGGGAACAGCCAGTCCTGGTCGCGCAGCGCCAGCACCGCCCCGACCTGGCACGCGTCCTGGCCACGGGAGGACGGGTAGACCGCCAGGCGGCCCTGCTTGGTCAGCGCGGTGGCCTGGACGTCGAAAGCTCGCCCGAGGACCATGCGCCGGTGCAGGTCGCTGAGGGTCTCCGGCGCGGGAAGCTCCAGGCCCCCGCGATTGGCGCCTGGCTGCCCGGCTGGATCGATCAGCTGCAATGGCGCCGCGGCCAGCCCGGGGTCGCCGGACGGTGCGGTCATCAATGAATCGGCGAGGAGCGTCAAGGTACCTCCCACCAACGCGCTCTATTTCCAGAGCATCTCCCCCGTAGCGGCCAGTTTTCTCACCAGCTCACCGAATCAGAGAAATATTGCCACCACGAGATGGGTAGGCAGGTCATATGGCATCTGGCGACACCCTGGCGGGGCCCCCGAGTGGACATATGGCACCGATGGACGACACCGACCAGCTCATCGTCGAGGCACTGCGCGCCGACGGGCGACTGTCCATGCGCGCCCTCGCCGAGCGGCTGCACATCTCCCGGGCCAACGCCTATGCCCGCGTCGCCCGCCTGGAGCGCGCGGGGGTGATCATCGGGTACGCCGCGCTCATCGACCCGGTGCGCTATGGGTACGCGCTGTCGGCCTACGTCTACCTCGACATCGCCCAGCGCTCGTGGAAGTCGGTGCGCGCCCAGCTGCTGCTGATGCCGGAAGTCGATCACGTGGCGCTCGTCTCCGGCGCGCACGACATCCTCCTGCGCGTCCGCGCCCGCGACGCGGTCTCCCTGCGCGATGTCGTCTTGACCCGGCTGCAGGAGATCCCCGAGGTCCGCGCGACCCAGACGGTGCTGATCTTCGACGAGGCCGAGCCGGCCGGCGCCCAGTCCGGTTCCCGGCCCCGCTTACTGGCAGCCCGCCGGCGTCCGGGGCGACGGCCAGCAGCTCAGCACCGGCCTGCACGCCAGCCAGTAGCGCTACTCCTCGCCGGAGAAGCGCTCCCACGCGGACTGGCGGGTGATCTGGAGGGCGGCGCCGGGATGGCCCTACAGTCGTTGTCATGACAGCCTGGCGGATTCGCGCGGTCCTGCTCCCGGGCGGGGAGACGGCGGAGGCGGGGATCACAGAAGCGGGCACCTGGACCTCGCGGCCCGCGGCCGGCGCGGAAACGCTGCCGGGCCGGTTCGTCCTTCCCGGCCTGGTCGACGCGCACTGCCACCTCGGTATCGGGCAATCCGCGGACGGCCCCGTCGCCCTGGGCATGGACGCCGTGCGCGCTAACCTGGCCCGCGCCCGGCAGGCCGGCGTCACCGCCATCCGCGACACCGGCAGCCCGGGCAGCCTCACGCTGCGGGTACTGGCGGCCGGGGACGGCGCCGGGCTGCAGGCGAGCGGGCGGTTCCTGGCCCCCGAGGGCCAGTACTTCCCCGGCTTGCACGTTCCCGTACCGCCTGAGGAGCTCATCGCCGCGGCCCTGGCCGAAGTCCGGGCGGGCGCCGCCTGGGTCAAGCTGATCGCCGACTTCCCGGTCCTGACCCCCGGGCAGCCGCCCACCGAGCCGCGGCCCACCTACCCGCTGGCCGAGATCCGGCGGCTGACCGAAGCCGTGCACCGCGCGGGAGCGCGCGTCGCCGCGCACTCCACCACCAGCCGGGTAACCGAGCTGATCGACGCCGGGATCGACTCGGTCGAGCATGGCACGGGGCTCGATGAGGCCGGCGTCGATGCCCTGGCCGCCCGCGGCGGCGCGTGGACCCCTACCCTGTGCGCGGTGTTCGCCCCGCGCCCGGATGACGACCCGGCGCGGCAGCGGGTGCGCGCCGAGCTCCGGGAACGGCTCAGCTACCTGCTCCCGCGGGCCGCGGAGCGCGGCGTGACGATCATGACCGGCACCGATGTCGTCGGCAGCCTCCCTCGCGAGGTCGCGCTGCTGGCCGAGCTCGGCCTGCCGCCGCGGCGGGCGCTGGCGGCGGCGAGCTCGGCCGCCCGCGATTTCCTCGGGTTCGCGGGCCTGTCCGATGGCGAGCCCGCCGACCTCGTCACCTACCACGGCGATCCCCGCGAGGATCCAGCCGTCCTCGGCCACCCGGCCGCGATATTCACGCGCGGCGCCCGCATCACTTAGCGGGCCGGCGCCCGCCCGGCGAAATCGGGATGACCGCGACGGCGAGCGGCCGTGCAGGATCGGTGGTGGAGGATGGATGCATGATCGGTGACCGGTGGGGCGTGACCGACGCGGAGACCGCGCGCTCCTACCCGTGCGACGACTTCGTCGCCGCCCCCACGCTGCAAGCCTGGCGCGGCGTCACCGTCCGGGCGCCCGCTGAGGCGGTGTGGCCGTGGGTGGCGCAGGTGCGGCTGGCGCCGTACTCCTATGACTGGTTCGACAACCGGGGCCGCCGCTCACCCCGGGAGCTGGCCGGCCTCCCGGAGCCGAAGGCCGGGGAACGGTTCACCACCGCCGCCGGCCGTCAGCGGGGCCGGATCGTCTCGGTCGACCCGGGCGAGCAGCTGACGGCCACCATCATGGGCGCTTACCTGTCCTACGTCCTGGTGCCCGCTGATCAAGGCGCCACGCGCTTGCTCCTGAAGGTCGTCAGCCGGGCGGGCAAGCTGGCCGCCGTCGGGCTGTCGGTCGGCGACTTGGTCATGGCCCGGCGGCAGCTGCTGAACCTCAAGCGACTCGCCGAGCGTCGACCGCCCCCGGCATGAACCGCCCCGCCATCGGAAGCTTTCACCACGTCGAACTGTGGGTCCCGGACCTGGCCCGTGCCATCGCGCAGTGGGGATGGCTGCTCGGCCAGCTCGGCTACACGCGATTCCAGGACTGGCCAGCCGGGCGCAGCTGGCGCCTCGGCGCCACCTACCTAGTCGTCGAGCAGTCACCCGCCCTGACCGGCAGCGACCACGACCGGCGGCGACCGGGGATGAACCACCTCGCGTTCCACGCGGGCCCCCGCCAGCACGTCGATGCCCTCGCCGCGGAAGGTCCGGCCCACGGCTGGGCGCTGCTGTTCCCGGACGCGCATCCGTACGCCGGCGGACCCGGCCACTACGCGGCCTACCTCGCCAACGCCGACGGCTTCGAGGTCGAGCTCGTCGCCAGCGACACCTGATGCCCGCCGTGGCGCGGCGTGAACTGGGCGGCCAGCACCAGCACGACGACACCGAAGATCACGTACGCGTCCCCGATCACCTGTTCGCAGCAGGCCAAGCCGAGCTCAGCGCTAGCACCGGAGTGCGGCAGCAGCCACATCGGCGACACCACGAAGAGCACCAGGCCCGTCCACGCGGCCGCGACCCCGCCTCGCCATGAGTGCCGCCTGCCCGCGACCGCCAGGCACAGCAGCGCCGGAGCCGCCCACACCCAGTGGTGTGACCACGAGATCGGCGAGATCAGCAGCGCGGCGAGCGCGTTCACCGACAGCGCCCAGGCGGGCTCGCCGGCCGCGAGCGCCCGGCGCATGCCGATGACCGCGATCACCACGACGGCAGCCGACAGGGCCAGCCACGCGGCTGAGCCGCCCTGGCTGTGCGGGTTCAGCCCGGCTCGGGCCAGGGCCCCCGAGATCGCCTGGTTACTGATGAATGCCGGACTGCCCGGCCTGCTGGTGCTGAAGACGACGCTCGTCCAGTACCGCATCGAGTCATGCCAGTCCAAGATGAGCCCGGCGCCGGTTACCGCCGTGAACGAGAGGGCGGCGGTGCTGGCGGCGCGCCAGTCATTCCGGATCAGGAAGAACAAGATGAAGGCGGCCGGGGTCAGCTTGACCGCGGCGGCCAGGCCGACCAGGGCGCCGCGCGGCCAGCGCGGCCCGGGGTGCAGGCAGTCCACCGCCACCAAGGCCATCAGCGCGATGTTGACCTGGCCGAAGCTCAGCGTGGCGCGCACCGGCTCCAGCCCCAGCGCGGCCGGGAGCAGCCACCACAAGCCAAGCCGGGATGACAGGGAGCGGGTGAACACCCGCAGCACCATCCAGGTCAACGCGATGCTGGCGAGCGTGAGCGCGAAGCCGGCGACGGCCATCGGCACCACGGCCAGCGGCGACAGCACCACCGCGGCCACCGGCGGGTAGCTGAACGGAAGCCCGATCCCGGCGCTGGTCTTGGGCAGCGCGCCATACAGGTTGCCGCCGCGCAGCCATACCAGGCTGCCGATGCGGTACACGTCCAGGTCGATCCGGTAAGGGCTCAATCCGATCCGGTCTCGGCCCAGCGAAACCAGGTTATGCGTGGCTAGGGCGACGGTCACCGCGATGAGCGGCAGGCGAGCTCGCACGGCACTGGTCTACGGAAAGGCCCGTAACTCCCCGGTGAGCGGCGCGCTTATGCCGTCCTTATGAGCGAGCATGGATACTGGGCTCGCGGAAGGGAGACGCCCGTGCGGGTGCTGGTGGCCGAGGACGAGCGGCTGATGGCCGATGCGATCGCCAAGGGGCTCCGGCGGCGGGCCATGGCCGTTGACGTCGTCTACGACGGGGACGCCGCGCTGGAACGGGTGTCCGTGCACCGCTATGACGTGGTGGTCCTTGACCGGGACCTACCGGAAGTCCACGGCGACGAGGTCTGCCGCGCGATCGTCGCGGCGGGCGCGGAAACCCGGGTGCTGATGCTGACCGCGGCGGTCGGGATCCGGGACCGGGTGGACGGGCTGGACCTCGGCGCGGACGACTACCTGACCAAGCCGTTCGCGTTCGCCGAGCTGGCCGCCCGGGTCGGGGCGCTCGGCCGCCGGTCCCGCCCCGCGCTGCCGCCGGTACTCGAGCGCGCCGGGATCCGGCTGGACCGGCCGCGGCACAGCGCCTCGCGGGACGGGCTGCTGCTGTCCCTGTCGCCCAAGGAGTTCGCCGTCCTGGAAGTGCTCATGCGCGCGGAAGGCACGGTGGTCAGCCCCGAGGAACTGCTGGAGAAGGCATGGGACGAGAACGCGGACCCGTTCACGAACACGGTCCGGGTAGCGGTGATGACGCTGCGCCGGAAGCTGGGCGACCCGCCGGTGATCGAGACCGTCGCCGGCGCTGGCTACCGGATCCGCGGCACCCCTCTCTCCAGCGCAGGCTCGCGCTGATCTACCTCGGGGCCGCCATCGTCGACACGCTCCCCGTCATCGGCATCTGGGATACCGTCCGCAACCTGTGGTTCGCGGGGATGCCCGGGCCGGCCGGCACGTGCAACAGCCGTCCACCGTGGCTGCCGGCGCCTGTCCTCCCTTGCTCCTTCGACACTGCCATCCGCCTGCTCAACCTCCCGCTCATCGCGGCCGCCGTGCTGCTGCTGGCGTGGATCAACTGGCTGCTGGCGGGCCTGGCGCTACGTCCGCTGCGCGCTACCGCGGACACCGTGCGCGGGCTCGGCCCGCAGAACATGGGCCAGCGCATCGCCCTGCACAGCGGCCGTGACGCGCTGAAGGAACTGACCGACGCGCTCGACGGCGCGCTGGACCGGCTGGCGGCCGGCTACGAGGGGCAGCGGCGGTTCGCCGCCAACGCCTCCCACGAGCTGCGCACCCCGCTCGCCGTCCAGCGGGTGCTCGCCGAAGTGGCGATGGAGGATCCGGACGCGGGCACGAACCTGCGCCGGCTCGGCGCCCAGCTGCTGCGCGTGAACGAGCGCAGCGAGCGGCTGATCGAGGGCATGCTGGTGCTCGCCGAAAGCGACCGGGGCGTGCCCGGCAAGATGTCCGTGCAGCTGGACGAGCTGGCCCGTTCGGTGCTGGAGGCGCACGCCGAGCTGGCGGACAAGCACAAGGTGGAGCTGCGTCAGCAGTTCCGTGCGCGTTCCGTCCCCGGTGACCCCGTCCTGCTGGAACGCCTGATCACGAACCTGGTGGCGAACGCGATCGTCTACAACGAGCCCGGTGGATGGGCTGAGGTGACGGTCGGGGCGCAGCCCGCGATCACTGTCAGCAACAGCGGCCAGCACGTCCCGGCGGAGGAGGTCCCCGCGCTCTTCGAGCCGTTCCGCCGGCTGGGCGCCGATCGCGTCAGTCACGCTGACGGCGTGGGCCTGGGCTTGTCGATCGTGCGCTCCATCGCCACCGCCCACCATGGAACAATCCACGCCCGGGCGCGCCCGGAAGGCGGCCTGGCCATAGCCATCGACCTTCCCGCCAATCCCTCGTATCCCTAGTCCGGGTAGTGCCTCTGTATGGGCAGTGGATGAGGGAGGCTTGCCATGCCGGAGCCCACTGTTGACCCGCCAGGATGGGTTCCCGAGCTGAACGTCCGGACGAGGAGCTCCGACCTGACGCTGCGCGGTGATCGCGAGTACCGCATCGGCCGGGACCCGAAGGCCGCCATCGCGTTGAACGACGAGCGGGTGTCGTGGCGGCATGCGCTGCTGCGACTGGTCGACGGCACGTGGGTACTCCAGGACACCGGCAGCATGAACGGGATCTGGGTCGCGGGCAGGCAGGTCGGCCGGATCGAGATCGCAGGCCTTCTCGTCGTCCGCTTCGGTGGCCCCGACGACGGGGTGGCCGTGCGCTTGCAGCCGAAGCCGCGGACGCCGCGGACCCCGGAGGCACTCGCCGCGCAGATGCTGCCATTCATCCTGGCGGCGCTGCGAGCCGATGGCGACGCGGTCCTGGCGAGGTCGCGCGAGTCCCTCATCAGCGCGGCGACGCTCGGGCGGGCCTGGCTTCAGGAGATCTTCGGCCGCCGGGCGGAAGGCGAGCCGCTGCCGCCAGTCCTGACCGAGGCCATCGGCCAGCCTGGCAGCGCCGGTTCCGGCGCCGCCTTGACCGAGGAGATCCGCGTCGCCCTCGTGCGCAATGACTGGCTGGCGTGGGTGGCCGCTTATGTCCTGGACACGCGGCCGGACCTGGGATCCCTGGCGCAGCCTGATCAGCCGCCAGGCCCGCGTAATCGCAGGATTAGCGGCGCTTGCGCGTTAACGGGGGGCAGGACGAAGGCCAAGGTTCTGGCCGCACCAGCCGCTAGGCATACTCGATGAATGACTACTTAGGCTACCGGTGCAGTGATTGCGCCACGGCTCCGCTGCGGCATCGTGCTCCGTTCCGATGAGGACGCGTGCCAGGTCACGGCCGGCGGCAAGATCGCCTCCATCCGGTATGCGCCGCAGTTCCCGGGGCCGCGGCGCGAACGGGTGCTGCCGGGTCACCTGGTGGCCATCGCTGAGACGGCGGGCGCCGCCGTGGTGGTGTGGCGCTGGTACGACGCGGTCGTGCTGGGCGGCGACGCGAGATCTGTCCAGCTCTGGGAGCCAGCCCATGGCGAAGTCGCGGCCCGGCGGCGCCGGCCGGGGCAGCAGCATGGTCCGGGGAGTCGCGCCTACCTGTCGGCGGGGCTGACCGGCGCTGACTGGTGGGTCGCCGGCAAAGCCGTGGACCGCGCCGATGACGCCGAGGTCGAGCTGGACGAAGTCGAACGTCTCTACACCGAGCATGACATGTGGGGTTTCGCGTTCGGCTAGCCGCACCGTGGGATTCATTACGGCTTTCTGGCCACGCCGCCGTAGCAGTTGACTTCGTCGGGCATGAGGCCCGGGCCGCCGCCTTCCGGACGCCACTCCGACACCGGCACGACCCCGGGCGGCACTAGCTCCAGGCCCCGGAAGGCCAGCTCGGCGAACTCGTCACAGTCGCGCAGCCGCAGCGGTACTCCGGACGTGCGGTAGGTGCGCATTGCCACGGTCGCCCCGGTCCGGTGGTGCTCCCCGGTCACGTGCGAGGCGGCCAGGCAGCTACCGGAGGGCAGCGCGTCCAGGAGCGTGGTGAGGGCGGCCCCGGGCTTGAACTCGTCGTCGATGAAGTGCAAGACGGCCACGATAATGAGGCCGACCGGCTGGCGGAAGTCGAGCACCTCGCGCACTACGGGTGACGACAAGATGGCTATCGGGTCGCGCAGGTCGGCCTGGATGTAGGCGGTACGGCCCTCGGGGTCGGAAGTTAGCAGCGCCCGCGCGTGCGCCAGGACCAGCGGATCGTTGTCGACGTACACGACGCGGGCGGTGGGATCGATCGCCTGCGCGACCTCGTGCACGTTGCTCGCGGTCGGCAGCCCGGTCCCGATGTCGAGGAACTGCCCGATGCCGGCTTCGGCCACCAGGTAGCGGACCGTGCGGCAGAGAAAGGCGCGGTTCTCTCGCGCCGTAGTCTGGGCCAACGGCGCGGTGACCAGGATCCGGTTCGCCATCTGCCGGTCGGCGGCGAAGTTGGTCCGCCCGCCCAGGAAATAGTCGTATACCCGGGCCGGGTGCGGCCTCGAGGTATCGATTTCCGCCGATAGCTCCATCACGTGCACCCCCCATCTGCAATGGCATCTGCAATGCCAATAGCTCACCGTATGCCCGCTGGTGGCCGGACGGGCGCCATATAGACGGCAAACTGGTCGTGGCGGGTTATTCGGGGCAGTCGGTCATGCCCGGGCGCTGATGAGCCAGGCGCGGGAGTTGAGCCAGATGCCGTCGTCGCTTTGGTGCGCGGCGAGCGCGTCGCGCAGCCGCTGAACGGCACCTGCTTGGGCGGCCGGGTCTAGCCGGCTCAGTGCTTGGCTGGTGCCGGTGAAGCCGCGAGCCCAGTCCAGGGCGGCGGCTACGTCCGGGCCGTAGTAGACCGGCTCGCGGACGTCGGCGAAGGCGACGCCGGTGAATCCCGCGGCCTCCAGGATCTCCGTTACGGCTGGCGGGCTGGCGAGTGAGAACGGATCCGGCCCGTCTTGACGGACGGCCGCTGGCCCGGCAACTGCCTGGAGGGACTGGCGGATGGTGACGTCCCACTCGTTGCGCTCCCGGGCCTGCCAGACCATCATGACCAGCCGCCCGGCCGGGCGCAGCGCTGCCCTGATGTTGGCGAACGCGGCGGCGGGATCGTCGAAGAACATCGTGCCGAACCGGCTGATCGCCAGGTCGAAGCGGTCGCGGGCGAAGCGGTAGACCTGCGCGTCGGCACACTCGAAGGCGACGTTGCCCGGTCCCTCTTCCCTGGTGAGCTCGCGGGCGCGCGCGATCGCGGCCGCGCTGACGTCGACCCCGAGCGCGCTGCCCGCCAGGGCCGTGCCCGCGGCCTGCCGGGTGGTCTGCCCGGTCCCGCAGCCGATGTCGAGGACGTGATCGCGGGGCTGGATGCCGCAGGCCTGGCGCAGGGCCTCGTTGTGCCGGCGCAGTTCGGCATCGTAGGTGACGCGCCCCGGGGGCTGCTGGTGACCGGCGTTCGTCGGCATGTGCCTGCCGGCTCCTTTCCCGTACGCGCGCTTCGGTGATCCCACCATCGAAGCACGCGTGCGGTCAGGCCGGGGGCGGTCAGCTCGCAATGGCGGACGGTCTTCGCGCTGAATGCCCGGAATCCGGTTGCCTGGCCGAGCCGTGGCGGTGCACCGTGGAGGCATGCCGGGCCCGGTTGCCTCCGCCGTCCAGCCGCCCGAGGAGACATTCTGCCTGGACTGCGGCCCGGACGCCGCGCTCGAACGCCACGGCGGCGCGGGCAACGCGATGCTGCGCTGCCCGCGCTGCGGGGCCGGGCAGCGCATCCCCGCGCTCCCGTTGTTCCTGGTCACCGGGGCCAGCGGGTCCGGCAAGACGACGATCATCGGGCAGTTGCGCTCCCGGCTCCCGGAGTGCGACGTCTTCGAGGTCGACGCCACCTTGCAGGTCGCCGCGCTCGGCTGGGAGGTCTGGCGCAACACCTGGCTCCGGGTCGTCCACGAAGTCGCCCGCAACGGCCGGGTGAGCGTGCTGTGCGGATCGTTGCAGCCGGACCAGCTGGAGGACCTCCCGGCGCGCAGGCTGATCGGCCCGGTCCATTGCTGCGCCCTGGACTGCCCGGATGCTGTCCGCGCCAGCCGGCTCCGCGTTCGGCCCGCCTGGCGCGGCACGTCCACCGAGGAGGCGATCGCAAGGCACCAGGGATACGCCGCCTGGCTCAGGGCGAACATCGATCCCTGCTTCGACACCAGCCTGCTCACTCCCGGCGAGGTGGCCGCCCAGGTCGCGACGTGGGTACGACAGCAGATGGAAGTGCCCGTCGTGGTATTACGAGGCCTTGAAGATCACGTCGAGGTGCCATTCGAGGAACTCCCGGTTAGGCCGGTCGACCCGTCGGTCCGGTAGCGCGATGACCTGACCCGCCTTGGCATAGAACTGCTCGCCATTGCCGAAGTCGGCGCGCAGGCGGGGGCTGACCAGCAACCGGTGCGAGGGGTCAACAGCGAGGTAGCCATCGTCGAACATGGTGTGCACGTCACTGCGGAGCAGTAGTCCGTTGTCCATGCGGTTCTCCCCGCCATAGCGAGGAGTCACCGGACGGATGTGGGCCGCTTCGAGGACCGGGCGAATCTTCGTCCCGGTGATCGCGCACTGGCCGCGGTACGCCGACAACACGACGGCCTTGAACGCCTGCTGCGCCATCCGGTATGGGGTGAGCCGGGGCTGGCCGAAGATCGGCCCAGTCTGGTGCCATGGCCGTCCCAGGTCGAGTTCCACCGGCAATGGCGTCCCGAGCACCAGTTGCATCAGGTCCGCGAAGTACCCGGCCACCGCCGGGTCGCCCATATCGTAGCCCTTGCCTTGCACGATGTTCAGCGCGAATCCCGGCGGCGGGTCGAACGTCAGGTCATCGGGGAAGAACGTCACGTCGCGGATGAACACGCACCCGATCTCCGGATCGTCGTTCGGGCCGATCGGCTCTCGCCGGTAATGCGCGATCCGCTCGCGCATCCGCTCCAGGCTGGCCACGCCATTGCCTCCGCCGAGCAAGTTCCAGGCCTCCGACGCGCGTAGTGGCGCGAACCCGCTGAAGAAGCCGCCGCCGACCACCCGGTTATGCGGCGCGTGCGTCTTGAAGAAGAACGGCTCCCCAACGTCCAGCGCCCGGAAGGCGTTCCCGCCACCTGGCCGCCAGAAGTTAACCGGTGTCTCAGAGACTTCAGGCCAGGCAGCGAGGAACCGGTACCAGTCCCCGTCGGTGACGCCCACGTAGCCGCGCATGCGGATATTGTGCACGAATTGCAACCTGGTGCGGGTCAGAATTTGGGCTTATTCAGAAGGGGGTGCAGCCCCCTTGCCTGCCTTTGCCGCGCAGAGATGAGGCGGCCTGCTAAAGCGGGATCTCAGTTGCGAATGAGGGATCCGGCCGCCCGGCGCTGGTATGCGCCTCGGGCGGACATGGCCGGGCTGTCCCGCTGGATCGCGTTGCCGGATGTGCCGGATCTGCTGCCGGGGGAGGACCGCGGCTTCGGCGCTGGCTTGTTCGTGGATCTCGTGCCGAGTAGCTGCTGGTTCACGAACGTGCGGTCCTGGCGGGCCGGTGGCTGGAGGCGCACGAGCCTGGCACGCTCGGTCGCTGACCACGTGGGATCTCGACCCGGGCATCCTTACTGGCGCTGGCGTCGAAGTCAGGCGACCGCCCGAAGCAGGCGAGCGTCGCCGCATTGCCGGGCGCTCCCCGGGCACGGGCACGGGGAGCGCGAGGCGACCGCGGTAAGAGCCGACGATGGGGTGATGGGAGCCGATGATGTTCAGCCGATTCCGGTTACCTGGAGGGCGGTGGTCCAGTTGGCCCGGATCGCGCCGCGGGCCGCGGACAGGGTAATGGTGCCTGCGCATACCGCGTTTTTCAGCTTCGTTTCGACCCCGTCTTTGGTGGAAGCCGTTTTTGTCCCGAAGCGGGGTTCCGGCCACAGGTTGCCGGGGTCGCGGGGCGCGCCGCCGAGTTCCAGCGGAACGAAGTGGTCTTCCTCGTAGTCGGCCAGGCTGGTGTCGCTGTAGCCGTAGTCGGCGATGCCAGCGACCTTCAGGGCGTTCGTGTAGGAGGTGGGCGGGCGGACGGTGGCGGTCCAGCCGCTCACGCAGATCGTCGAATGGATGGTGGACTGAGTGACGTCGGGGTTGTAGCTGCCGGGGGTGCAACTGGGGTCGGGCAGCGGGAGGCGCGACTGAGAGCAGGCGGCGGCCTGGGCGACGGCGCTGCCGGCGACGGCTGCGCCGGTCACGAGCGCGATGACGGTACAGGTGGCG
>JAICUO010000478.1 GCA_025935815.1 Streptosporangiaceae bacterium | reverse complement strand
CGGCTCAGGGTCTTGCGGGTCTTCCTCGTTCCAGTACTCAACTGGCGAGTCTCCCTTGAACGCCACGCACACCGGGTACGCCTGTCCCTGTTCCCGCGCGAGCGTCTTCTCCAGCGTGATCTCGTGCCGCCAGCTAGCCCCACGCTGCGCGGGGCGCCCGAAGCGACGAACTCCGTCACCGCCCGGACCACATCAGGGGCGTCTAGGTGCCCAGTGCCGAGCGCCTTGGTGAACATCTCCTCCAGGCCCAGGTCCTGCATGCTCTCCGAGAGTTCGGTCAGGGCCTCATCCGGCCCCTTCTCCTCCAGGGCGGCGGCCGCGGCCTCCACCCCGAGCCACTGCCGGTCGTCGTCGTCCGGTTGTGGTCCGGCGTCAAGATCGGCCAGCGCCTGGCGGGCGTGCGGCCCCAGCAGCGGCGACCGGACCACCTCCTGCCAGGCCGGCTGAGCCTTCTTCCCCAGGAGCCTGACCAGCCCGACCGCCACGCTGCGCCCGAGGACCCGCAGTTGCGAGGCCGCCGCCACCAGTCCCCTGGCCGCCTCCACCGGATCACGCTGACTCAGCCAGTCACTCACGACGAGGTCCAGTTGCTCGGCGTCGCCCCGCACCGGGACGGCCTCCGCGATGAGCTCCGACGCCGTGAGGCTCGGGCCCGCCGGGCCGGCCAGCCCCTCTCGGAGCCGTTCGAGCGCCCACCGCCCCAGCGGCGTCACCACGGGCCTGGACACACCGCCGCTCGCCATGCCGAACTCGGCCAGCAGCTTGACCAGGCCGGCGAGCCGCTGAAGATCTGTCAGGCTAATGGACAGCTGGTCATCGTCCGCTTCCCAGTACCGGGACGCGGCATCAAGCGGCCCCCAGAATTCCAGGCCACGCCCCTCGCACAGTGCGTGCAGCGTGGTGTGCACCCGCTCCCACAGGCCGCCAGGCCGCCGCGCCGGGCCATTGGCGGTCAGCGCCGTCAGCATCGCGAGGACCAAGAGCCTGGTCCACCCGGTGACAATAGCGCCGGAGAGCCGAGGTAAGAAATCAAGTCATCCCGAACGCTACCTGGAGACCTACTACGCCTTGGGATCGCCCTGGAAAAACGCCTGAAACTCGTCTGACCGCAAGTCAATTGCCGGGACCGCCACGTAAGACCTTGATGACGGTCACATTCCGGCCGCACAGGGTGGCAATGTCTTCGGGGTCCGATGTGAGGACGGTAACTGGGCCAGGCGCGGCCAAGGCTGTCGCGCTGAGCATCGCATCGATCGCATGCCGGTGACCGTGCAAGCCAGCTTCGGCGAGAATGGCCGTTGCGCGGCGAGCGATCGGTTCGGTCACTGGTTCCACGACGACGCGGGACAGCGTCCACTCCAGCGCCGGCCGGTTGAGCCGCGGACGCGTCACTTCCACGACGGTGGCGGCACTAGTGATCACCCGCAGATCGTCAGCCCGTGCCAGTGCCAGCCACTGGGTGACCTCCCGAGCCCGCAGGACCGCCTTCGCCAGCCCTTCGCTGTCCAGCACAAGCGTGCCCGCTGGAGTGGCGGAAGCCCGGGTCACGCGGCCCCGGACCGGAGGTGGCCTTGCTCGGCGCGAATCCGCCGCAGTTCTTCACGCCGGGCTCGCACCTCTTCCTCAGTGACCGGACCGTGCTCGGCCTCCGCCACGGCGATCAGCTCGTTCAGGTTGTCCCGCTCAATCTGCCGGGCGACAGCCGCGGCGACGTAGCCTGACAGGCCCGACGGGCCGCTACGGGCGCGGGCCGCTTCCGCGATGTCGCGTGGCATGGTGATCGAGTACTTTCCAGTAGGCTCACTCATGCCCTTTATCCTACCGCAAGTATTCTTTGGTGATGCGGCTGTCCCGGACCGGGCAATGGAGTTCCGGGCACGCAGTCGCTTGGGCCGTCATGCACAAGACTGAGCAACAGCTCTGAATGTGCTATACGCGAGCTTAGCGAATGGACCCAACGGCGCGGGCAAGCCCGTTACTGGATTGTGACATTCATGACAGGGGGGCACGCGCCCGGCTTCATGCAGGTGACTGAGCCGCCTCCACGGTGTGAAGACGGGCTGTAGCGGATCCGTAGGGTTGGCTAAGTGAGCGGATGCCTAGGAGCGCCTGCCAGGTGGTCCGCTGGGACGCTCAGGTGTGGGCGTAAGCGGTGGGTGATGTCCCGCGCCAGCACCACGCCATCGGATCCGATCCCGCATAAGTGGCCGCCATCGCCACCGCAGGTCATTCCGACTACGGTCGACAGGTGTCTAATGCCTGACTACTTCAGTGTGGTCAGGAGCTTGGTCCATGCCGCGCCGCTCACGCTGAGCGTGAAGCCCTCACGGTCGGTCGTGTCGCGGATCATGACGACATTGGTTGTCGCCACTTCCACGCACGAACCGCCGGACTGGCTGCTGTAGCTCGACTTACGCCACGTGCTCATATCTCGTCTCCCGTACGTGCCTGATGAACTCGACCGACTCATGGATGGTCAGCGCTGCCGACCGGATCAGGTTTAGGCTCGACATCGCCGCCAGCACCTCCTCCCGGTCGTCGGACATCCTGCCTGATCTTGGCCCTTCAGTGAACCAGATACCCGGCTTGTCCCTGTACTCGATAACGCTCAGCGGCCCATCGCCGCCGGGATGCCGCGTGCTGGTGAACGGCATGACTTGTACGTAGATGTTCGGCAGCGCGGCAGTGGCCTCGATCCTCGCGAGCTGGTCGCGCATGACCTCCCTGCCGCCGTACATGCGGTGCAATACCGCCTCGTCCAAGACGAACCACCCGTCGAGGAGGCTGCTCAGGATCTTCTGCCGGCCAAGCCGGATCGCCACTTCACGGTCTAGCCGGTCAGCGCGCACTCCGTCCGCCATGTTCGCCCGCATGTACTCGGGCGTTTGCAGCAGCCCATGTATCAGCCGTGACTCCCACACGCTCATGGCCAGCGCGTCGTGCTCAGCGTCGGCCACCGTCGCGGATTCCTGCACGCCAAGGTTCAGCAGGTCGTAGAGCTCCAGTAGCACGCCATCGGCGTCTAGAGCCGCCTCCATGCGCTGTAGCTCGTCAGGCTTTGGGATGACGTTGCCCAGCTCAATGTCTGAGACGTGCGACTTCGAGCACAGCACCTTGTGAGCTAGCTGGGTCTGGTTCATCCCCACGCGCTCGCGAAAACGCCTGATCCGCCTGCCAAGTACCACGGATACCGATTCCACGGTCATGCCTCAATTCCACGGCGATTGGAAGATGCCAGCGAGGTAGCCGACTTCCATGCCAATTATGGCAGCATGCCACCACTCATGCACCCCAAGTTGCGGCAGGATCGTGGCAAGGCAGCCTGGCCGTGGCAGCGTCGGCAAGGCGCAACACGACAAGGGAGTGAGCAAGTGAAGGAGCCGAAGGAATCAGGGCCAGAGCCGCTTGAGCCGGGCGGACGGAAGCACCAGCTGACGGAAACGATGGCAAGCGAAGACCTCGCGGCGGCCTACGGGGATGCGACAAGGCTGCGGGCACACGAGCTCGGCTGGCAGCTTGACGGGACGCTGGGGAACTGGATGAAGGACGCGCGGGACGTGCTGGCAAAGCGGGGGCACCTTGAGCTCATCCGCGAGTTCCTTCCCGTGTATTACGACCCGTCGCGGAAGGCTCCCGTGTTCGGCCCCGGTGGCAAGCTGGTCAGTCAGGCAGCCATCGAGCGGGCGATCCAGCCGGGGAAGCCGCTTCGCCAGATCGCGGCAAGCTGATGACGAATAACCGGGAACAGCCGATACCCCGGCTGCCGCAGTCTGCATCGGACAGGCATGCCGACCGGCCCTATGAGTGGCTGGCCTCGATACGCAAGGCAGCCGCGCAGGTGCTCGACTCGGGGATCTTGTGGACTCACGAGCGCACGCACATGGAAGAGGTAATCGAGCGGATCGACGCCACCGTCTCGCTCAAGAGGCAGCGAGAAGATTACTGGGCAGGCAAGAGAAAGCGCGAGGCGGGCTGAGCCATGCACTTCGAGAGCGATGTCGTGCCGATGCTCTGCCCCGGCTGCTGCACCATCGAGGACACCCCGGACTGGGAGGACTGGGACGCTGGCAACCTCCAGCCCGTCGCCGCGTGCCACCGCTGCGGCTTCGCCTTCCCCGTCCTGCCCGCCCAGTTCAGGGGGCTCACACTCCACGCCATGCACAACCACCGCTGCGAGGGGCCAGAGCGGGGCAACTGGGAGGCGCTGGGCAAGGCCATCATGGACGGGATAACCGGGAAGGGGGACTACCCGGAGCTGCCGCCATTCCCGCCTGCCTCCATCCGCAAGGCGGGCGCCGAAGAGCCATCGGACGGGGTCACGAGATGACCTGTCCAGGAGCAGTGCGCGATAACGTCGCCCGCTCGGGAGAGCCGGAGTCCTGCGGATGCCTGTGCGACGACACCCGCCCGCCCTCGTGCGGGCCGTGTGGACCGCCTGGGACTGGCTGGCGCGGCTCACCTGGTGGCTGAACGTGCCCGCCTGCGCGCGGGCGTTCCGCGACGTGCTCGGGGCCGAGCCGATCACCTTCTACGAGCCGCCCGATCGACGGACGAGGGACAGGAGGCATGACGGGCGTAATGGCGTACCAGCGCACCCACAAGCGAACTCGTGAAGCAGAACGCCTAATGACAGCGGCAGCTACCATCCAGGCCCGGGTGGGGACGACGTCCTTGCGGGCAGTCGGTCGCGGTGCCGAGGAAGCAAGAATACAGTGGAGGTATTTCGCATGACGAAGGTGGCTGCCGGGACCTGATTGCCTCTTGGGGGCGCCGCAATTGCCGTTCGCTTTTCGTCTAATTGATGGCTGGGCCGATAACCGCTTGCCTCGTTGCGTAGACTGATGTAATTTTCGGGTTGTCTTGCATACCGGGAGGCGTCGGCTTGTACCTTGACCTGTTCGGGCGACTTGCGCTCAGCGGTTCTCTGCCTCCTCATCAGCAGGAAAGGCTCCTGCTGGCTGCTGCTTACAACGATCTGCGGCTTTTCGTGGATGACCCGGCTCTCCGTCAACAGCAGGCAGTCCGCTTGCTTGATTACGCTCGCGAGCTAGCGAGTCCGGGTGGCGAGCTCTCGGTGGACGTGAGGGTAACGCGGGATGGCTGGCGTGCGGAAATCGTCGCCGCCAGTGAGCAGCTCCTGACGACCCCGGGGTTCAAGCCTTGGGAGCGGGGCGCTGCGCTCAACGTGTGGCTGGCGCGAGAGGGCCTGTGCCCGCTCGTTCACTACGCCTTCGAGCGGTGGTTCGAGATAGGCAGCTACGGGAGGCGGCTGCCTGCTGAGATCGTCGATGACCTGGCTGACCTGAGCACCACGTTCCTGTTCCGGCTGGTGCCCGTTGATGAGGCGCTGGTGGCGGGGACGCGGATGGGGACCGGGGCTTACTCGCATGTCTACCTTTGCGGTGACGGGACGGTGGCCAAGGTGCCGAGGAACCTCGCGGCCAGGGCGTTCGCGAGCCAGGACGAGCATGCGGCGAGCCTGCACGCGAGGGATTCGGGGCTCGCGCCATTCATGCCCGCGCATCTCGGGTTCGATGAGGATACCGGGATCATCCGGCGGGAGTTCGTTCCCGGGATCATGGGAGCAGACCTCCTGGTGATGCCAGGGTTCAGGGACGCGCCGTTCGCGATAGACCAGCTTGAGCATCTCTACGAGGCGGCGTGCGAGATTTACCGAGCCGACGGGATCAACTTCGATATACATCCCGGGAACATTAAGTGGGACGGTAATGGCGAGCGATGGGTCCTTGTCGACCTCGGCCCGATGCCCGTCATCGGCGCCGACTATTTTCCCCGGAACAACTTCGCCCGCTACTTCCGGAAGATCTGGCTTGACAGGCACCACCTCATGAAGGCGGTTCCCGTCCGCTCGCTGGACATCGAGGTCCCGCTCACCACGTCGCCAGCGCAGCCCGCGCGGCCGGCCTGATCCCTAACGGTTTTGGAGGTGCGATCGTTGGCCGATGGCGAGCTCCCCGCCGCCGGAGGGACAGGCGAACTGATGCAGCGACTACGGTCCCTGCTCCTCGCTCCGGACGAGGGCAACCGCAGGGAGCTGGCCGACTCGCTTTCCGGTGCCCTCGAACTGGCATCATCGGATGACCCTGATCACCCGTACGCCGGGTCACCTGTTCCCGACATGTCCTGGCTAGGGCGGTACGAGGCCATCCCGTCCGGCGGCCTGGACCCCGAGGACGTGGTGAAGGCGGCGCTCGGCGCGCTG
>JAICUO010000251.1 GCA_025935815.1 Streptosporangiaceae bacterium | reverse complement strand
CATCATCCCTCCGTCCGGTGCCTGGCGCTCGCTGGCGACCGTGATACCGCCGCCGCCAGCGCGCGCCGCGCGGTGCTCAGCCGACACATCACCGTCCCGTCCGGCACGCCAAGCACCCGTGCCGCCTCCCGCACGCTCAACCCGTGCGCGAATACAAGCTCTAGGACCTCCCGGTGCACGGCAGGAAGCTCCCCCATCGCCGCCCTGACCGCCGCGACATCGCTGCGGGCCAGCATCACCGCCTCGGGCCCCGGCTCGGCGGCTGGCAGCCCCGCCAGCCCGCTGTCATCGACAACCGCCCCGGGATGCTCGCGAGAACGGGCGAGTCGCTGCACCGCCTGCCGCCGCCCGATGCCGAACAGCCAGGTCCGCACGCTCGCGTCACCGCGGAACCCGGCCGCCCCCCGCCAAGCCGCCAGCAGGGAGTCCTGCAGCAGTTCCTCCGCCAGGAAGCGATCCCCGGTCAGGCCGTGCAGGTAGGAGAGCAGCGCCGCGGCATGCTCTGCCCATAGCCGCGCGAGCGCGCCCTCATCGCCGTCCGCCATGGCCCGCACCAATGCGGCGTCCGCGCCCGCCTGGCCGGCCTCAGGCGGCGGCACCGCCCGCTCATCGGCGCGCCCGGCCCGCCGGTACCGCCCCGTCATCAGCGCAATGTCCACACCGCTTAGTAGGCAGCGCCGACCTGAAAGTTCACAAGGGAAACTCGCCCCTCCCGGCCGACTGTTGGCCAGACTGGTGGTTACGACGGCTTGAGCACCTGGTCATAGCCCTGATCCGGGAACAGGCAGGCGACCAGGACGCAGATGAGGGTCATCTTCGCGCCCAGCGCCGAGTCGTACCGGTGCCCGGTCGGTGCCTCCCGCAGCGCCCGCGCGATCACGCCCTCGGCAAGCAGGGCCTCCAGCAGGCCCTCCCTACTCAGCTCCGGCAGCCACTGCGTCCAGAACCCCGGGCCGACCGCGATACGGGCCGCCGCCTCGCCCGGGACAAGGGCCTCAGAGCTATCAACCTGCAGCCATCCTGTTACCATCAGCCAGAAATCGGACACCGAGAGTCATAACTCCGGAAATTAAAGGGCAGTGGGGCGGCCGGAGTCCTTGCAGTAAACTATCCGGGTTTTCATCGGGTGCAGCTCCAGCCCGCACTCCGCCATTCTCCATCTTCAGTTCCCGGTTCTCCCGCTCGAGCTCGCGCAGCCACGCCCGCTCGGTCAGGGTAGGCGGCGGCTCCTCGCCGGCGTGCTCACGGCGATAAAGGTTCACCCAGTTACCGAGGGTGCTTTCGTTAATTCCGAGCTCCTTCGCCACGATGGCAACCGGACGCGACGTCTCGATCGCCATCTTCACGGCTTCGTCCTTGAATTCAGGTGAGAAGCTCTTATTCCTAGGTCGAGTCAAAATAATCTACCTTCCAGACATCATCCTAATGGATGACTGTCCGGGAAGTTCGGGGCACCTCAGCCCTGCCTGGCGAGCAGGGCAAGGGTGTGCGCGTCGAGCGGCGGGCCGTGCTTATTCCGGCGGTATCTCCAGTACCCGGCCAGGCCGGGGTCGTCGGGGGATGCCGTGCCCTTGACCACGACGTGGCGGCGGATCGCCGTCCAGGGGTGCTTGACCAGGCAGGTCCCGGTGTCCTTGTCACCGAAGACCCACCTGTCTTCCCGGTAGGCGTTGAACTTCCCGAAGTACCGGGCCGCGACCCAGCGTCGGCCCTTGTTCGGGTGCGAGTGCCGTGCCCACTTCCAGGTGAGCTTCCACATGTAGTTCCCCAGCGAGGCGAATGCGCCGCTGGAGACCTGGCTCCGGTGGTAGGCCGTCCAGCCCCGGATGACGGGGTTGAGCGTGACGATGACCGCCAGCGCGTTGGAGCCGCGCATCGTGCGCATTTCCTCCGCGAGCCGTTGCCGGTGCCGCCTGACGGCCGCCTGGGACGGCTTGATCAGCAGCTTGCCGTTGGGGTAGCGGCGGATGCTCCAGCCGAGGAAGTCGAAACCCTGAGCGAGGCAGACGATGCGCGTCTTGTCCTCGTTCAGCGACAGCCCCCGCTGGGCCAGCCACCCAGCGAGCCGCGCCTTGACCTGCTCGGCCTGCTGCCTGGAGCGGCAGCAGGCGGCGAGGTCGTCAGCGTATCTGACCATGGCCGGGGAATCCTGTGCTACCAGGGTGGCCTCGCCGTCCTGGTAGCGGACCCCGGCGGCCTCCTCAAGGCCGTGCAGCGCGACGTTAAGTAGCAACGGGCTTATGATCCCGGCCCTATGCGCAGTGCTGGGTTATGCGCAGTGCCGGCGCGTTGTCGCTGGTGAGGGTCATGCGGTCTGGTGAACGCTGAGCATAACTCCTCCGATCCTTAACACGCGGCATTGATCGCCGGAGGCGACGCGCAGCGCTCTCGACGGGTTCCGGGCGACGCCGGATAATCGAGAAGCGGGGATGAGCCACTCTGAATCAACGGGGTTTGGAGCATCGAGCTGGCGCGCCCGCGCGCGGGGCCTCAAGCCAGAGCGCGGCGCGGGCAGCGCCGTGCGGCGGAGCGCAGCGGAGCCGCCTTGATCATAGAAGGCCAGATTCGGCAACGCAGCGATGCCGCCGATGCCGCCGGGTCCGGGCGCGGTCCATTTTGCCGCATGCGGCGTCCTTGGGCAGGTGTCTTTTAGGGGTCTATGGCACGGGTACGGGCACGACTGTCAGCACCTGGTCGAGCCCGCGGAAGTCATCTGGGTTGGTCGTGAAGAGGGGCAGCCTGCCTGCCGCTGCCACGCTCCCGATCATTAGGTCGGCAACCCGGCTGCGCGGCTTGCGGCCCATCGCTATGATCTCGGCCGCTATTACACCGTATTGTCGTGCGGCTTCCGCGTCGAACGGCAGCGGGCTGAATACCGCCTCGACACGCTGCAACCGGGCGATACGGCGACCGCGCTCGGCAGGATCATCGGCTGAGTGCACACCCGCTGCCAGTTCAGCCAGTGTCACTGCACTGATGAGCAGCTCCGCTGGCAGGTCGGCGGCAGCTAGCTGCTCCAGATGAATGATGATGTTGGTGTCGCCAAGCCCACGGGGATGCTGCGTCATTCAGATTTCTGCTTCTGATCGCTGCGCTCGTAGGCGTCGAAGTGCACATCCTGGTCGATGCTCTGGTCCAGCTCTTCGCGGAACGATGCCGCGTCCATCGGAGGCACGTCGGCGAAAAGGTCGAGAAGCTCCGCGACAGGCACGGCCCGGCGGCGCTGCAGCGTCGGCTGCTGAACGTAGGCGTCAATCGCCGCCACCGCCACCTGCTGCATCGAGCGGTGCTCGGCCGCGGCCTTGCGGCGGAGCGCCTCCGTCTGAGCGTCGCTGAGTCTCAGTGTCATCGCCATGTCAGCTATGATACCACGCGGTATCACTACTGCCAGTGAACTGCAGCGGGTCCGCTCCTGACCCTGCCGGACTCACCTTTCGGTGCGATTGCCGTCACCTTCGCAGGTTGACTGGCGAGCCGCTGCGGACACTCACGGACTCCCACGGAAAACTACGTACTCAGCGACCGATGGAGTGCGGCTTCCGGATGTTTGCGCCAGGCCAAACCTGGCTGCACAGTAGAGGTACGCGAAAGCGGAACCTGCCCACGGTACGGGACAGTGGCCCAGAGCACCGGCAGCTATCTCTGGACGCCAGGCGGCGTTCGTCTGCGGCGGGGACCTCGGGATCTAGCGGATCCCCTGTCCGGGAACCGTGGGGCGCCTGCGAGATAGCCGGTGCTCCCCTGTTATCGCCGAAGATGGGTGACTAGCAGGTTCGGATCGGTGCCCGTGAAATAGGCGGCGCTGGTGATGTACATGGTGTCGTTGCGCAGCTTGACTGATGTGGGGGTTGACAGCCCGTCCGCGGCGGTGAGCAGCACCCGAGGCCGGTGGCCCGGCTGGACCTGAACGACCTCGTTCAGCATGTTCAGCGTCGCCACGATGGTGTCGCGGCCGATTACGGAGAAGTCGTCCAGGCCGCCGTTGAGCCCGCTTGCCACCGGCTCGGCTGGCCCGGCGCTGCCATCGCCGCGAATGGGGATCCGCACGATGACGCCCTTGTCGAGATTGCCGACCCAGACGGCGCTGCCGTGCACCACCAGGCCGTTCGCGCCGGCAAAGGAGACCTCATCGAGTGACGGCCCGGTGGCCCAGGCGGCGGGTGCGCCGCCTTGTGCTGGCACCTTCCACACCGTGCCGAGCGCGGAGTCCGCCACGTACAGGTCCCCGGCCCGGTCGTCGATCGCCATGCCGTTGGGGAAGCCGCCGGGAGGCAGTCCGGCGATCTGGACGGGCGCGGCCCCGGGGCGGAGCCGCCAGATTCCGGTAGTCGAAGTTCCGGAGCATTCCGCCACGTACAGCGTGCCGTCGTGGGCGCGAGCCATGCCCAGCGTCGCGGGACCCGGGAAGATGCCGCACTTCCCGTTCGATGGGAGCCGGGCAAGAATGGTCACCTTGCCGCCTTGGGTCACGTGTGCCACCTGGTTGGCCATGGCGAACGTGACGTCCGTGGAGCCATCCGGCAAGACGACGGCATTCTCGGGCGTCTGGCCGGCAGCGAGGTCGAAATGGGCGACGATCCGCGGCGACGCCGGCACGGAGGCCGTGGCAGCGGAAACGCTGACCAGCACGGCGACCGCGCTCACGAGGGCAGCCAGGGCCGTCCTCAGGCTGGGCCCCCGGGCCGCCATTGCGGCGCGCATCCCGGTCACGCGCCTGGCCATCGGGGAGGGACCGGTCATTCCTGGGCTCCTGCAGCTAGCTGCGGCAGCGAGCTTGGGGCGTACCTCGCGCGCTCGATGTCCGGGCCGCGGTACATCCGCTCGGGTATCCGGGCGAGGGTGGACGGGTGCACCTGCGGGCCGAGCCCGTAGAGCTTCTGGAAGCTCATGATCAGGGGCCGCCACGCGTCCGGGTCAACGTGGTCGTCGGTGCCTTCCATCCGGATGTTGTCGTGGACGTGCACGCGCTGGATGCGCACCTCGATGGCCACGATGTTGCCGCGCTGGGCCGCGTCGTCGCCGGCCACCGGGTGGACGGCCTCGACAACTGCCTCCATGGTGACCGGGCACTCGGCCACCCTTGGCGCCAGCACGGTCTCGGCGGCGGCTGGGGTCAGGGCCGCCCGGCCGAACTTGTCCGGCACGAACTCATACCCCCGGTCCAGCTTCCGCTGCGGAACCGGGTCTGATCCGGTGGTCAGCGCGAGCCGGTCAACGGCCGGGGCCATCGCGTCGGACGGCAGGTTCAGCACGCACTCACCAGTCCGGAGCATGTTCTGGGTGGTCTTCGACCGGCCGTTAAGTCCGAGCATGGCCCTCCAGCCAAGCCAGAACGCCGATGACATCGGGGCCAGGTTCGCCGACCCGTCCTCGTTCAGCGTGGAGATCAAGACCACGGGCGTGCCGAAGTACAGGATGCCCGGCTCGATGCGGGCGTGCACAGGGATTGTCGTCGTCACGACACTCACCCTCGCGCACTCCCAGCCCGCACGCTGGCAGCAATCGGACGCCGCGTTCGGCCAGGCCCCGCCCGGGGACCTCGCACTGCCCCGGCCACCCGGGAACAGGCATCCGACCGGGCAGAAACCGAGCTAACGGCGCCGTGCCCGGCATTCTCGCCGCCTATCTCACGAGGCCGCGCCGGCGGGCGTCTACCGGGTGCGCGCCCGCCACGTGGGCGCATCCTGTGAACGCCTACGGCGGAGAATGGAACGATCGATGTCGAGTGAGCTGCTGATGATCATGACGTCCCACGGGACCCTCGGGGACTCCGGCCGGCCCACGGGCGTGTGGGCGGAAGAGGTATGCGTGCCGCTGAAGGCCTTCCGGGACGCGGGGCTCATCGTGTCCGCTGCCTCGCCGCTGGGCGGCCGTCCGCCCATCGACCCGCGCAGCGCGGGCTTCGACACCAGCACCGTCTCGGACCTGGCGGCGTGGCTGGACGGGACACGGACCCTGGCCGACGTGGACCCCGGCCGCTACTCCGCGGTCTTCCTGGCGGGCGGCCACGGCACGATGTGGGACTTCCCGGCCAACGAGGAACTCGCCCGGGTCGTCGGCGCCGTGGCATCCCACGGGGTCGTGTCCGCGGTCTGCCATGGCCCGGCTGGCCTGATCGGCGTGGCCGGACCTGGCGGGAGGCCCCTGGTCGCCGGGCGGACGGTCACGGCCTTCAGCGACGCGGAAGAGGACGCGGCCGGGACGCGCAGCGCCAGCCCGTTCTCGCTGCAGGAGGGGCTGGCCGCGCTCGGCGCCACCGTCGAGGTGGCGGCACCGTTCACCGTGAACGTGCGCCGGGACGGGAACCTGATCACGGGCCAGAACCCCATGTCGTCGGCGGCCGTCGCGCAAGCAGTGACCGCCGCCGTGCGGGCGCGCGTCCAGGCTAATGCGGGCACTGCGTGACTGCTCGTGGTCGGGCTTGGCGGGCTGCGGTGGGAGGCGGTCAGGGTTTCCTGGCTACGCCGCCGACGAACCCGTGGTAGGTGGAGTCGCGCGCGGCCTGGCCGGCGGTGTCGGGGCGCCACTCCGGCAGCGGGACCAGGCCGGGGTCGAGCAGTTCCCAGTCGCCGAACCACGCCAGGATCTCCTCCTGCTCTCGCCATAGCCCCGTGCCGAGCTTGGCGTTGAACAGGTCCTGCACCTCAAGTGTCCTTGCCGCATCCTGCGGGTGCCCGGAGCCGGGCATGCGGAAGCTGGAGATGGCCAGGTAGCTTCCCGGCGCGGCCGCCTCGCGGAACCGGGCCACGATGCCCGCCGGGTCTTCCTCTTCGCGGACGTGGTGCAAGATGGCGAGCATCAGCAGGCCGACGGGGCGGCCGAAGTCGATGAACTCGCGGACCTGGTCGCTGCCGAGGATCTCAGCGGGGCGGCGGACATCGGCCGTGACCACTCGCACCGTCGGCGCGCCGGCCAGCAGCGCCTGGGCGTGCCGCAGCACCACCGGGTCGCTGTCGACGTAGGCCACCCGGGCCGCGGGGCTGACCTCGTGCGCGATCTCATGGACGTTGCCCTGGCTGGGCAAGCCGGAGCCGATGTCGAGGAACTGGCCGATCCCGGCCTGGCCCGCCAGGTAGCGGACCACCCGGCGCAAGAACGCCCGGTTGGCCTTGGCGCCGGCCGCCGCATCGGGCACTATCTGCAGCGTGAGCTCCACGACAGCCCGGTCCGCGGCGAAGTTGTCCTTGCCATCGAGGAAGGCGTCATAGACCCGGGCGATGTTCGGCTTCGTGACGTCGATGCCGGGCGGAACCGGCTCCTCTCCACCCATGCGGGCTCCTTACCCTCATCTGCCCTGCCCTGCCCTGCCCTGCGCTGTCCCGTTCCGGGGCCAGGATCACCCTACCGGCCACGGGCCGCCGGCACCGGGTGACTGCTCCAAGCGCGCGTTTCCCGGCGGCTCGCGCCCTCCCGGCCCCGGCTCTGTGCCCTGCACAGGCAGCCGAACCACTCAATCGGCGCGTGATTACAGACTGTCGCTGGAGTGCTAAGCGAGCTCGAGTCTCAACGGGTTACCGCCATGGAGTAGATATAGGACTTTCTCATGTCCCATGGCTTGCCTACCTGGTTGCTCGCCCGGCTGACCGGGTATACCGAGCCATCCGTTGTGCCGGCGTAAACACCCTTGTCATCCGGTGAGGCGACGATCGCGGATACCGTGACATGGTCGGTGCGCACCCCGCTCGCCTGGGCTACATCAATGAGCTTGCCCGCCTGCATGGTCCGAAGGCTGAGCGGGATGACGCCGTCGGTGGCGTTAACGTAGGCGGTGGTCCCGTCCGGTGTGATGGCCATCGCAGACGGGCCGTAGGTGTCATCCTCGTGCCACGTTGCCTTGAGGGTCGAGGCGATGCGGCCCGCGGTGGCGTTAATCGCCGAGATGCCCGCGTTGTCGTACGCGTACACCATGCCGTCAGGACCAGCGGCGATCGCCCCGATGGTACTGCCGACGCTGATTGGCGCGTCGGAGCTGCGGCTCGCGAGGCTTACCCGGACGAGATCGCGGTTCCGGTCAGTCGTGACGTAGAGGAACCGGCCATCGGGCGAGATCGCGATCAGGCTCGACGCGTTCCCGGCAGGGATCGTGGTGCCCTTAGTCCCGGCCGCGACATTGACGGGCACCACGCCGGAACCGCTCACCACGTACGCCGTCTTCCCGTCCCGCGACAAGACGACCTGGGTGTCGCCTGCTGCCGGCGCGCTTGCATCGATGGCGGTCGCCTTGCCGGACGCGCCGGTAGCGAGGTTCACTGGCAGGAGACAGGCACATGCCCCGGCGCTCACGTTGTAATTCTCGGCGACGTACGCGGTATCCCCGCGCGGGCTGAGCGCAATGCCAGCGAGCCTCACCGGGGTAAAGATCGTGTTGTCTCCGAACGTGCCGTTGATTAGCTCGTGAACGTTCCCCGTCTTGAGGTCGACGGACGACATGCCCGCGGAGTCGATGACGTACAACGTGCCCGTGCCGGGAACCCACGCCGGTCCGGAGCTAAGCCATCCAGGTGCGTACGTGGCCGCCGTCCAGATGACCGCCGCTGCGACAGCCGCTGCCGTTATGAGCCTCCGCCAGCTGCGGGCGGGACGCACCGTGCGCGGAGCCGGCGCAGGACCCGGCGCTGGAGCCGGAACCGCTGCCGGACGAGGGGCAGGTTGCGGCGGGCGACTGGACTGGCCGTAACGAGACCGGGACGCCTGCGGTACTACAGGGGCCGCTGCGGCCGTCGACGGCGCTGGCCGGGGTGCAGGCTGCGGGCTTGACTGCTCTAGCGGTTCAGAGAGGATCTGCAGGCACTCGCCGGCGGTGGGCCGCCTGCGCGGGTCTTCCTGCAGCATGGCCATGACCGCGTCGGCGAGCCAGGCCGGCATGCTGACGGCCGTCGGCAGCGGGGGAACGGGCTGGTGGCGGGCGGCGGCTGCCACGTACTCAGTGGGCGTGCCGTACTCGCGGGGCAGGCGGCCGGACAGCAGTTCGTAAAGGACGCAGCCCACCGCCCAGATGTCATTGCTGAACGCGGCGGGCTCACCGAGCCATTGCTCGGGCGCCATGAAAGGAAAGGTGCCGATGAGGGTGCCGGTCGCACTGAGCCTCGTCCCGGAGACCGCTTTGGCGATGCCGAAATCAGTCACCTTTACCAGGCCGGCATCGCACAGGAAGAGGTTGCCGGGCTTGATGTCGCGGTGCACCACTCCCTGGCCGTGAGCGTAGGCCAGGGCTGCGCACGTGTCCCGCCCGATCCGGGCCACGTGACCGGGGTCCCGGTTAGGCGGGGCCTTGCTAAGATCGCGGCCTTGCAGGTACTCCATCACCATGAACGGGATGCCGCTGTCCGTTCCGGTGGTGAAGACCGTCATGATGTTCGGATGCTGCATCCAGGACGCCAGCCGCATCTCCCGCTGGAACCGGGCGACGTCCTCGGCGCTGGCCAGCATCCGGGACTGCATGACCTTGATCGCGACCGGCCGGTCTCCGAGCTCTTCGTCCAGCGCCAGCCAAACCTCGCCCATGCCGCCCGCGCCCAGCAGCTTGACCCGCCGGTACCGCCCGCCAAAGTCAGCCACTAACGAACCCCGCGTCTCTCGGCCGCCACCTGGGGACACGATTATGTTACAAAACCCACTGCTTTGGCACAAAAACCACTTACCCTCCAGCCCGCAGGGAAGCTGCAGGGTCACTGCAACCTAGACAAGCGGAACCGGGATGCGCTGGGCGGCATTCAAGGGGCGTGACTAGCGAACCTAGCCAGATACGCCCGCTGAACGTGTTCGTCCGGGCGTTCCAGGCGCCTGACCTGCGCAAGAAGCTGCTGTTCAGCGGCGCCATGATCGTCTTGTTCCGGGTCGGCTCGAACCTGCCGGCACCGGGTATCTCCGAGCAGAACGTCCGCTACTGTTCCGGCCTGTCCCGCTCTACCGGGGTCTTCGCCATCGTGAACCTGCTCAGCGGCAATTCGCTGCTGCACCTGACCGTGTTCGCGATCGGCATCCTGCCCTACATCACGGCCAGCATCATCGTGCAATTGCTCAGCCAGGTGATCCCGCGCCTGGACAGGCTGCGGAAGGAGGGCCGGGCCGGCCAGGCGAAGGTCACCCAGTACACCAGGTATGTCTCGGTGGGACTGGGCTTGCTGTACGCGGTGGGGTACGTGCAGGCGGCCAGGACGGGCGCGGCGTTCCCGGGCAGCGGGTGCGGGCCGGCGTTCCGCCCGCTGATCCCGGATCCGAGCCCCGTCACCATCGTCACCATGGTGATCACGATGGTGTCGGGCACCGCGGTGATCATGTGGATGGGTGAGCTGATTACCGACCGCGGCGTCGGCAACGGCATGTCGGTGCTGATGTTCACCAGCATCCTGGCCGTCATCCCGGGTGAGATCCAGCGGATCTACGCCGTCAAGGGGTTGTCCTACGCGGCGGCGGCGATCCTGGTGATCATCGCGGTGACGACGTTCATCGTCTTCATCGAGCAGGGGCAGCGCCGCATCCGGGTCCAGTACGCGAAACGGGTCACCGGCCGGAGGGAGCACGGCGGGGGGGCTGCGTTCATCCCGGTGAAGGTCAACCAGGCAGGCGTGGTACCGGTCATTTTCGCATCCTCGCTGCTTCAGATGCCGCAGCTCGCCGTGTCAATGTTCGGCAATTCGCAGCACCCGCAGGGGTGGGTGACCTGGATTGACCGCAACCTCGATCCTGCCCTGCTGGTCCCGCCGTATG
>JAICUO010000667.1 GCA_025935815.1 Streptosporangiaceae bacterium | reverse complement strand
GGCGTCGCCCTCCTCACCAGCAACGGCACCTTCCTGTAACGCGGCGACTTCACCAGCAGGTTCATCACCTGCGGCACCAGCGGCGGCACCCCGATGGCCGCCATCGACTGGGACGCCGCCATCACCGCCCTGAACAGCGGTGGCCTCCCCTGCTCCGGAGGCGAACGACGCATCCTTCTACTGTCCGCCGGCCTTGCCGGAGGCACCCCCGTCAGCCTCCGCGACAACGTCACCGGCCTTGACGACCGCAATACCGCCCTGCTCATCACCGCGATACGGCACGCGGCCGGAAAGCGGCCCGAGAACAGCGGACATGAATAGCTGCGGACTTATTACTGGGCCAGGACACTAGTTCTGGGTTGGCTTGACGGGTCTTCTCGAAGACCCCGACTACCACCATGCAGAATTGGAACCCGTTTCGTAAGACGGACCGTCCGTCACCCTTACGGTGCGACCGAACCGTTCCTCTGACACCTCAGCAGCAAGATACAGCAGCGACTCTGCTCCTTGGCTCGCAGTGGCCGTAAAGGCCGAGAAAGAAACATTCCCTTCAATAACATCTCCCCAGCTTTCTTCACCAGCAAGAATGCAAGCACATCGCGCATAAAGAAAGGAATCAGACGACTGCTTCACCTCGGACCCATCAGAAAGCCTTGCCGGAATTTCCGCATAGGCTCTCCTGTCGATATCGAAGAGCCGACTTGCAAGCCAGCGCTGGAAGTGGTGAAGCCGAGACTCCGGAAGCGCCCCAAGCGCAGATCGCACCTCCTTGATCCGGGACTCCACAGCTTGCTCTGATGAAACGTCGCCTCGGCCGACGACGCCCCACATATGGGCCTCACTCGAAGAGTCTTCGCTGGATCCACTGGCGCGCATAGTAGATTGCCCTCCCTGGCGACTCGATGTCATTACTGAGCGGCACGCCCATCTTTTCCAGTCCCGACTTGAATATGTATTCAGCCCGGAATAGGTCGTCGCCCGTGCCGCAGATATGAATGCAGATGGCATCGGAGGGTCGTTGATGCGTCCATTGTCAACATGAACCCCAGACGCCGTGCAAAATTATTCGTCTTTCCGACGTACACCTTTCCCGGATTGGCCAAGTCGTCGAAGATGTAAACCCCTTGGCTCTTTCCACAGTTGTGGACGAGAACTGGCGTGCCGCCTGCCACAACATGGTACGCGTGCTGGCTGCCTGCACGGCCACCGGGAGAGGGGAGCACGTAGAAGTCGTGGTCGTTGTTGCCGGGGACGGTGAGGTCCCACATCCACCCGTCGTGGACCTTCGGGGTGGTGCCGCCGTCGGCGGTGGCGACAGTGCCGTCGGGGGTCTTGAGGCGTTCACCCTTCGAAAGTTTATTCGCAGGAACCCAGTAGTGCAGATAAGGATCCCAGAAGAGGTGGCTGGCGGTGGTGTGGATGACCTGGACGCCGCGGGCGGTCTTGACGCGCAGGTCATACAGGTCGGTGTCGTGGTTGACCTCGACGGCGGTGATGATCTCGGGGGTGGTCTTGCCGGCCGTGGTGCTGGTGGCGATGACCGCGTCGCCGGGCTTCAGGCTGGAGATGGGGGCGGTCTTGCCGCCTGCGAGCAAGACCCCGGTATCGGGGGTGAAGCTCTGGCCGCCCAGGCATGCGGCGGCAGGCGCGTCGTCAGCGATCCTGGCCGCCGCGCCGTCCGCGGCCGCGGCTGCCTCCTCCTCGCCGGCGCCGGGGATGAAGGCCAGGCCGATGCTGGCGGCGATGTACCCGGCGGTGTAGTCCGAGCCGGCGCTGCTGATGCCCAGCGCGCCCAGGGCGTCGTGGTACAGGTCGCCCTCGGACGGCAGGCCGACGGCCTGCAGCGCCTGCGGGCACAATAGCGGCATGAACTGGCACCGCAGGCCTTGCTCCGCGCCCACTACGCTGCCGACCGCCCCTGCCGCGACATTTACCCAGTTACCCCGCGGGTCACTGGCCGGTGACCCTACCCGGCAGAACTTGTACACGCAGCTACGCCTGCTCCCGCCGCCGCTGACCCGGGCGGTGGCGGTGCCCGGACCCGGGGCGGCACCGGCGATCCCGCCGTGCCAGGGGTTGCCGCCGTCGACGTTGCCCTCGCAGCCACCCCCGTGCAATCGGTGGGATGCTCCCCCGTCGGGTCGCTGCTGCCGACCGGGTTACCCCCGGCGTAGCTGTAGCCGTTCAGCTGCGCCTGGCTGGCCGCGTCCAGCACCGGGTCCAGGCTGGCGAACGATCCGTCACCGGGTCATACCAGCGCGCCCCCACATCCGTCAGCCCGGTGCCCGCGTCGACCACCTTGCCCAGGAACCCCCGGCTGCCCGGGAACCCCGCCCCCGGCGCCGTCCCGCGCGGGACGCCGTACGGGTCGAACTGCCGCCACGCCGGCACCTGCGCGGTCGAGTCCAGCCACAACGTGGACGTGCCGTGGTTGTCCGACTGCAACTCGAACCCGTAGTTAGACCCCGACCCCGTCCGCACCGCCGTGATCCCGCCCGGCAGCGAGTAGAACCGCACCCCGCTCAGCGTCGCCGGGGACGTGGAGGTGTCGATCGTCATCTGCTCGCCCGGCAGGTACACCGTCGTCTTGGTGCCCTCCGTCTGCGTGAACAGGCTCCCGCCCGCCCCGTACACGTACGACGCCACCGCCGCCCCGCCGCTGGTGGCGGTCACCCCGGTCAGGTTCCCCAGGTTGTTCCAGGCCAGGGTCTGGTTACCCACGGGCGCGCTGCGGGTGGCCTGCGCCCATCCGCGTTGTAGCCGAAGGTCGAGCTCGACGTCGCCACCCGGTGGTGGCCGCTGAGGTCAGCGCGGTCGGCTGGGTCGCGGAGTAGCCGTAGGTGGTGTTCGCGAACCCGCTGGCCGACGCGACGAACGCGGTCTTGGTGGCGGGCTCGCCAAGTGAGTTGAACGTCCACGTCTCGTCGTAGGCCGACGCCGTGCCCAGCCCGTCGCCGACGGTGGCATGGCTGGCGGGCGTCGGGGTGGCGGCCCAGTTGTCGGTGGCGGTCCAGGCCTGCGCCAGCTGGCCCTGGGTGGTGTAGGCGAAGCGCCCTCTTGCCGCCGGGCAGCAGGACGCGGGTGGCGGGAGTGAAGCTGCACCCGAGCAATCCCGGCAGCCTTTGCCGATCGCGCGGGCTCCGGCCGCCGCCTCCCCGTCATCGGCACCGGGGATGAAAAGCATGCCCGCCGCCGACGCGGCGCCGCAGGGGACGCCGTAGGGGTCGAACTTCCGCCACGCCGGCATCTGCGCGGTCGAGTCCAGGCACAGCGCCGACGCGCCATGCTGGTCAGACTGCAGTTCGACCGGGAACGGCCACAGGACCGGGGACTCGCCGAACGCTCATGTCGGGTATTCTTGGCCTTCCGTTGGCTGCCTGGGCCATGTCCCGATTGCCGGAGGGGAGACACAGGTGGCGGGCACCATGTGGCATAATGACAGGATGATAAATCTGGCGGAAATTGACTTGTTCAATTTTTTGATCGATTGGCACGGGCTTCCGGATGCACCGCCAAGCGCGCTTCCGGCCGAGTGCACCTGGCTGCCGGACCCTCTTAAGGAATGGTATAGCCTCTCGGGACGCTGGACTTCACCGCTGATCAGGCTTAAGCGGATGCTAACGCCGGGCCAAATCGAACAATCGGACGAAAAGGCCATCTTCATGGAAGATCCAACAGGCGATTGGTTCTGGGCGTTCAACACTGAAGACAAGATAACCGTCTACGATGCCGAACTTCACGGAGAGTGGGAACGAACTGCGGAGCAGCTCTCCGAGTTCTTGGTCCATAATGCCTTGAACGAGACTATCTACGGCGGCAAATACTGGCGTGAATGCACACAGGTCGAGGCTGGTCTCGTGGCTGATACGCTCGCCCCAATGACAGCGGTTTCTTTCGGCGGCTGGCGATGGCCTCGTCCCGGTGGGCAAATCTTCATGAGCAAGACGCTGCTAGCAGAGGTCGGGCCAGCAATGAACCCGGAATCCCTGCAGAAGGACAGACCAGGGTACTCCGAAGTGAGAGTGACGGCGAAGGAGCCAGTAAATCTCTCATTTCTGGACCGCATGACATCTATTATGTGGCTCAGATCCCCCTCGCCGGCACTTCCAAAAGGACCCGACCGGGCGGGCGGGCGGGCAGGCAGGCAGGCAGGCAGGCAGGGAATTCCATCCGGCCGGGCCTCGCGTT
>JAICUO010000160.1 GCA_025935815.1 Streptosporangiaceae bacterium | reverse complement strand
TTCCCTACGCTGCCCGCTCCCTAGGCGATTGATAACGACGCGGGGTTGCCCGGCGCCGCTGCAATCGTGAAGCCGAGCCGCGCGGCGTGCGCCGCGGCGGCCCTGCGGGACTGCACGCCCAGCTTCCCCAGCACCGCGGAGACATGGTGGTCCACCGTCTTCGGCGAGATGAACAGCCGCTCGGCGATTTCGGCGTTGGTCAAGTCGGCCTGCAGCATCCCCAGGATCTCCTGCTCGCGCTTGGTCAGGCCAAAGGGGCCTGCCTTGGTGGCCGGCCGGGGGCCGGCCGGGATCGACTTAAAGCCCAGCCGCCGCATCTTCAGCCGGGTGACCCGCACCGCGGCGACCGCGCCGAGATCGGTGAATGCCGCCAGCGCGTCCCGCAGTAGCTGCTCGTCCGTGGTCCCTGCGAGCGCCAGCGCGGCCTCGTAACGGCAGCCGAGGGCGCTCCACGCCTGGGCCGCCCGCTCGGGGGCGCCGTCCGCCTCCCACTGGAACGGGGCCGCGTACCCGCCGGCCGGCGGCTGGCGCAGGGAGCCGCTCCGGCGCAGCCAGGCCGCGATGGCGCCGCGATCCCAGGGATTGCCGTACTCGGCGACCGCGGCCGCGCGCTCGACGTCGTGGCGGGCGAGGTCCGGCTTTCCGGCCAGCCAGTGCGCCTCCGCGCGGGCCAGGCTCACGGCGATGATGTACTGCGGCTCGGAGCTTCCCTCAGCCATGGCGATTGCCTCATCCAGGCACTCCCAGACCCGCTCGTCACCACGCCGGGCGCGGACCAGGCCCACGCTCATCAGCGGGTCCAGGCGGTTGGCGGCCGTGACGGTGGCGGCGAGCAGCCGCTCGCCGAGTGCCGCCGCCTCACCCCACTGGCCGCTGCGCTCCAGGGCCACCACCCGCTCGCCGCGCAGGCACCGGGCGTAGGCCGGGATGTCGTGATCCTGGCAGTACGCGATGCCCTCGGCGAAGACCTCCTCGGCCTCGGCGAACATCCGCTGCCGGGAGTAGTGGCAGTACAGGTTGCCGAAGGCACGTCCAGCCTGCTTTTGCAGCGCGGCCGCGACCGCGATCCGCAGCGCCTCGCGCAGGTGCGGGGCGGCGTCCCCGCCGCCGAGGATGTGCACGCAGCCCCGGGTGTTGAGGACGTCGCTGCGCACGGAGTCGAGTCCGAGCGCCTCGGCCATCTCGGCGGCGAGGTCGATCAGGTGCAGGGCCTCGCCGTAGTGGCCCGTGCCCGCCTGCTGCATCGCCCGCTCGGCGTAGGCGCTGGCCAGCTCGGCGGTCGGGCCCAGGGGGATGAGGGCCTCGATCGCCGCCTCGGCCATGGCGCTGGCGTCCTCGCCCCGGCACAGCCAGCGCAGCACCGTGGACAGGCGGGTCATCGCGTCGCCCTCGCGCAGCCTGCTGCCCGCCTGATGCCACAGGCCGATCGCGCGGGAGGTGGCGTCGGCGGCGTCCAGCCACCGGTCGATCAGCGAGGCCTCGCGGGCCAGCCCGTCATACAGCTTCGCGTGGGCGATCACGTCCGCTGCGGCGGGCGTCGCCGCGTCCGTGGTCCCGGCCAGGTCATCGCCGTCATCGCCGAGCCCGAGGCCGGCCGGCGTCGCCGCCCCGCGCGTCAGCGCCCGCGACCTCAGGGTCTCGGCGGCGCGCAGCGCGCGCTCGTAGTGGGCGAACGCCTCGCGGTGGGAGCCCAGCTCGGCGGCCCGCCTCGCGGCGGCGGTGGCATAGCGCAGCACCGCCTGGGGCGTGCCCGCGCCCTCGGCGTGGAACGCCATCCGCGCGTCGTCCGCGCAGCCCAAAGCGGTCAGGCCGGCCATGATGCGCGCGTGCAGGGCCTGACGCCGGTAGGCCGGGATGGCTTGTTCGACCGCGAGCCGGGCCATCTCGTGCCGGAACCGCAGCCGCATGCCATCCTCGGCCAGCAGGCCGGAGGCGAGGACCTCATCGAGCAGCCCGGCCGCGCCCGGCTCCAGTGACTCAACCGCCAGCAGGTCGAAGCGCGCGCCGAGCAGCGCGGCGAAGTCCAGCAGCTCCCGTGGCCGCGCGCTGAGCCGTGCCGCCCGCGCCAGCACCGCGTCGCGGGCCGCGTGCGGCACCTCGTGCATGCCCGCCGCCAGGACCTCGGTGACGAAGAACGGGTTCCCGCCGGTGAGCTCGTACAGTTGCACCGGGTCGAGCTCGCCTCCGGCCGACAGCTGCCGTACCGCGTCAGCCGATAGCGGCGCCAGGGACACCCGGCGGACCGCGCCGGCCAGGTCGCCGAGCGCGAGTCGCAGCGGGTGGCCGGGCGACAGGCCCTCGTCGCGGTAGGTCGCGATGACCAGGACCTGCGTGCCCTTGAGCCGCCGTCCGAGGAACCGTAGCAGGTCCACGGTCGCCTCATCGGCCCAGTGCACGTCCTCCACGACGACGATGTCCAGCAGGCCGGGCTCGCTGAGCTGGCTGAGCAGCGCTCCGAAGAGCCGCTCGCGATCGGCGCCCGCCGCGCACAGCTCGGCGAGCCTGCCGCCCAGCTGGCCGGCCACGTCGAAGAGCGGCCCGAGCGGCAGCGGCGTGAATAGCCCGTCACAGGCGCTCCACGACCACCGTGCGTCCTTCAGCTCCCGCTGGAATCGCTCGATGAGCGTGGTCTTACCGACCCCGGCCTCCCCGGCGACCATGACCAGCCGTCCGTCGCCATCGCGGGCCTGATCGGCCAGCCGGGCCAGTTCCGCGAGGGCGGACTCACGCTCCAGCAGTTTCACAGAGTTAGTGTAAGCGGGATTCTCCGGCCGGACCGGGTGCCCGCTGGCCCCAAGATCGGAGACGCTCCCTAGATTCAGGCCCGGGTTCCCTAGGTTGCGCGCTAGCGAGATGTCGCTCCCGGCCTGGGCTCGCCGGCCGGGCGGCGCCTCAGCGGGGCGTGTCCAGCGATGCCGTGGCGGCGCGGGCCTCGGTGATAGCGGCGGTCATCATGTCGGCGGCCTGGCCGGCGGCGGCCAGTGCCTCAACCACCTCGGTCACGCAGGTGCCGGTGTCTTGCCCGTCCAGTTGGGCAACCTGCCCGTCCTCGTGCTGGATCACGACGAACCGGGCCAGTTGCTCGCACAGTTGCGGCAGCCCCTGGCCGATCAGCTCAAGGCTGGTGACGATCGCGCGAACGTCCGCCACGTTGGTGAGCTCCCCGCCGCCGTGCGTCACCTCGTTGAGGGCGCTGATGGCCGCCGCTGCCTGGCCCGCGATCTCGCGTGGCGTGAATGTCGAGGTCAGCTCCGTCACTGGCCGGCCTCGATCCTGCGTGGGTGCGCTGCGCATGCCTGCTCAGGCATCCGTCTCCTCGGGGGTTGCTCACGTTGTGCTCGGGCGCTCCTGGCTAACGCGCCCGGCGGGAGGGATATTCTCTGCCTCCTCTACGATACGAGACCCTCACCGCTGTGCACCCGCTTGCGAGCAGGACAAACCGGAAAGCGCGCTCGCCGGGTGGCCGCCGCTAGCTCGTCACCGGCCGGCGGCCGCCGTAGATCACGTAGTCGAGTTCCTTCCAGTACACGTCCACGCCCTCGAAGCCGGCCGCGCGCAAGTACGCGACCTGCGGCTCCAGCGGGATCATGTAGCGCACGTGGTTCTCATAGCGAAGCTGCTCCTCGGCCGAGCGATGGCTGCGCTTATGCGCGGCGGACGGGTCCCGGCGGTCCTCCGCGCGGTGCCAGGCTTCCTCGATGACCGGATCGCCGGCGGCCACCGGGTCATAGTTGAGGAACCAGCCGCCGGGAACCAGGTGCGCGCGGATCTCGCCGAACAGCTCCTGCTTGCGCGCATCGGTCACGTGATGCACCGCCAGCGACGTGATCACCGCGTCGACCTGGGCGGGGATCGCCGCGGGCCAGGCGCCGCCGTGGGCTAGGTCGAACTCGACGTACTCATACCGGCCCGCGTACGGCTCCAGTTCGATCCCGCCCTGGGCCATCATCTGCGGGGAGTAGTCGGCCAGGATCGCGCGGGCGGCCGGGTAGTGGTCCATGATCGTTCGGGCCGCCGCGCCGGTGCCTGCCCCCAGGTCGACGAACGTGAACGCCTCGTCGGCGGCGAACGGCAAGAGCTCAGCCATCAAGACCCGGTGCGCGCCGCGGCGACGCTCCCGGTCATCCCGGGTCGACTTCCAGAACGTGACGCCGATCTCGCTCTTCCAGATGGCGTCGTTGGTGTCCTGGCCGCCGTGATCGTGACTGTGCTCGTGCTCTGGCATGCACGCGATGCTATGCCGGCGTCGGCGCTGAGGGAACGGTCGCCGCGTCCGCTGTCGGCGGACTGATGGCGGCCGGCGCCGCCTTCGCCGCGCCCGCCTCCAGGTTCTTGCGGTACCGCGGCATCGCGACGCCCGTCCGCTCCAGGGCGCCACGCAGCCGGCCGCCGCGCAGCGCGGCCCGCATGCCGCCGCCCCGCGGGGCCGGCGGCGTGGGGAGCCAGGTGACGCTCCACGCCTTGGCGTCGGCCCGGGCCGCCACCCACACTTCGGCGCCGCCGCCGCTGACCGCCTTGCCGACCGCCGACTGCAGCCCGGCCCCGGTCAGGCCGACCGCGCCCGCGATCCACAGCACGCTCGTCACCACCTGGGTGGCTCCGTGCAGGTTGGAGACCACCAGGTACAAGACGCCGCCGATGAGCAGCAGGATGAGCGTGACCAGCCACCAGAACCGGCGCAGGACCGACACCGTCACCACGCGGGCCGCCCGCACCACCGCCTTGCCCGCCTGGACCCAGGCGTTCATCGATGGCGCGCCGCTGGTCTGCGGGTCGCCGACGAGCACCGAGTGCCAGGCCATCGCCTGGATGCGCAGTGCCTTGAGGATCGCGTCGGCCTGGCCGTGCCGCCATCCCCTGGTGATGGTCTTCGCGTTAACCTCGATCCAGTCCTGCCAGTTCTCCAGGGACTGGCCGAGCACCGTCGTCGTCGCCGGGTCGGGGAGCGCGGTGCCCGCCGAGGCGAGCCACGTCTTCAGCGCGGCGACCTGCGAGCGCTGGAACATCGCCATGAGCGACGGCGGCCCGCCCGCCACCGACGGCAGCCAGCACGTGTCACTGAGCGCCAGGCCGAGCTGGTAAGCGGCGATCTGCTGGTCATCGGCGACCAGCTTGTCCAAGATGCCCAGGTGCAGTTCCAGCAGCGCGGCCCGGTACGCGACCGGGTCACTGGGGTCCGCCGGCACGGCCGCCATCACGTCATCGGCGGACACCCCCGGCGTGGCTGCCCCGAGCAGGTCCGCGAGGTCCGCGAGGGCCAGCGCCCGCTTATGGCCCAGGTCCAGGTCCGCGACCAGTGGCAGCTGGGTATCCGGGTTATAGGGCGCGCTGACCTGCTTGGCCGTGTCGACCTTGGCTACATCCAGCCGTCGCTCATCAAAGAGCGACGCCATCACCCAGCCGAGCGAAAAGGCAGGAGCCGCCACAGTTGTCCCCCACGGAGTGTCCCATTTCGCCGTGAATGTCGGCTGATTGTGACAGCCAGGAACCGAGGGTGTCAACGATGCCGGGCGAACTGCCTGGTGCGGGGCGAGAATCGAGGGCGGAAGGGCGCCGGCGCCCTTCCGCCCCAAGCGGCTAGCTACTTACCGGGCGCGACGCTTGCGGTTGAACTCCCCGAGGTGCACCCCGCCGATGAACGCGTCCCACTCCGCCGGGGTGAAGCTCAGGACGGCACCCTGAGGGTTCTTGGAGTCGCGGACGCGGATCAGGTCATCGGCGAGCCCGGAGATCTCGACGCAATTGCCATTGTGCATGCTCAGCGAACTCTTTCTCCAGTCCGGCGGCGAGCCGCCGATCCTGCGGTATTTCAAGCCCTTGCCGACGAAGAGTCGCATTAGTCCCCCCATAGTGGGGCGCGTTCAATGCCCGACCGCTGTCCTGCCCGTCCTCACCAGGCAAACCCGACGTTTCGATCGCATAAAGGAACACGCCATGGCCTGGAGGGTTTGGGCTTGATTGGTGCCAGGGAACTTCCCGCCAGCCCCTGGCCAATCACCGGAAAGTGCACCGGTCCGCGCCACGATAGCACGTTCTTGGCCGAGGGCAAGCGGCCCGCGTCACGCGGCCCGCGCGATAGCTGCTTAGTAGCGGTCTTTCGCGACGTTGGTGATGAAGTGGCGTGATTCGTCGGGCGACAGCGACGCGTCCGCGATTGCCCTATGCACGAGCCGGTACTTGTACGTGTCACCCTCCCCTTCGATGCACAGGTCGGACCGCAGGCTCTCCGTGCTGACGACGTCGCCCAGCCCGGCCGACGCAGGCGCATCGCGAGAGCCAAAGCGCAGGACCAAGAACGAAGCCACGGCCAGCGAGATGTTCCTGCTGAAAGGCAAGACCCGAATTTCCACGTTGAACTGCTCGCTCATTAGGGCCAAGTGCTCTAGCTGGGCCCTCATAACCGCAGGCCCGCCCATGTTTCGCAGCAGGACCGACTCGTCGATGATCGCGGACAGGTGAAGCACCGGCTCGCGAACCAGCCTTTCCTGTCGTATCATCCTGATCCGGACCACCTGCTCTACCTCGCTTGGCAGTACAGGAATTACACGCTGATACCCAAGGCTGATTTGACGTGCGTATTCCTCCGTTTGAAGCAGGCCGGGGACTACTTCGAAGTGGCAGCTGAGAACCGATGCCGCCTCTGCCTCCAGCCCGATGAACTCGGAGTACTCGGGGGCCAGGACATCCGCGTAGTCCTCCCACCATCCTTGCCGGACGGCGTCCTCGGCAAGGCTGAGCAACTGTGCCCGCAACGGGCCGGCCACCCCGTAGTAGTCGATCAGCTTCGCTATTTCGTGGGGCGGAATGCTCCCGCGCCCGGACTCCGCTCGGCTGATCTTCGTGGGGGACCAGCCGATGCCATGGGCGACCTCCATCCCGGTCCGCCTGCCGCGCAGCCGGCGCAGTTCAGCGGCCAGTCGCCGCCGCCGGACGGTGGGACTCCCCGATGCGCTCATTTGCATCCACCCCTGATGCTGAGGCTGTACACCGGAACAGTGTGGCACGTTCGGACCCCGGTTATGGGCGGTGAGCGGGGAGCCGCGCGGCGATGATCGTTCCCACGCCGGAGCGCGAGGTGACCCGCAGCGTCCCGCCTGCGGCGGCGAGGCGATCTTCCATTCCCTGCAGGCCGGTGCCGCGCCGGGTGGTCGCGGGGTCGAAGCCGGCCCCGTCGTCGGTGACGGTGAGCTCCAGGTGGCCGTCGGGGCAGGCCAGGGTCACGGTTGCCTGCGAGGCGCGGGCGTACTTGGACACGTTCTGCAGCGCTTCCAGGACGCAGAAGTACGCGGTCGCCTCAACATCGCGGCGGTAGCGACCGACGCCGTCCGCCTCCACCGTCACCGTCACCGGCAGCGGGACCCGGGCCGCCTGCGCGCGCAGCGCGGACGGGAGCCCCTGGTCGGCCAGCAGCGGCGGGTAGATGCCGCGGGCCAGCGAGCGCAGGTCCTCCAGGGCGGCGTGCACCCCCTCCCGGAGCCGGGTCGCCATCTCCTTGACCTCGCCGGGATCGTTGGCGCTGTCCTCAAGCAGCCGCAGCATCATGGCCAGGGCGACGAGGTGCTGCTGGGCGCCGTCGTGCAGGTTCCGCTCGATCCGGTGGCGTTCCTCATCTTGCGCGCGCACCAGCCGCTGCCGGGAGGCGGTCAGGTCGTCGATGGTGGCGCGCAGCTCGGTGGTCAGCTGGACGTTCTGGTCGGCGAGTACGCGGTAGGGGGCGGCTACCTGCCCGTAGACCAGGCGGTTGGCTACTAGCTGGGCGCGCTCGCGGATGGGGTGGAACAGCACCGCGATCACCACCGCGGCGGCGACGGTGAGCAGCGGGCCGCCCGCGTACCCGGCCAGGGTGCCGATGCCGACCACGATCGCGGCGTACACGGCGGTCAGCGCGACCGACAGCAGGCCGTACTTGACCGCCTTGTTGATGATGACGTCGATCTGGTACAGCCGGTACCGCAAGATCGCCACCGTGACCGCCAGCGGTAGCCCGATGAGGGCGTCAACGGCCGACACGGCGAACGAGATACCTGTCACCTGGGCACCGGGCCCGGGCCCGATGGCCTGGCCGATCAGAGCGCCGATCTGGGCCGCCAGCTGCACGGCGAACATGAACGCTACCCACTTGACCTGTTGGCGGGTGTCGGGGTCGCCTCGCCGGTAGCGGACGGCCAGGGACGCGACCCCCGCCGCGAAGAACGGCAGGCTCACCACCGCCAGGCCGTTCGGCGTTCCGACGAGCACCGAGGACAGCGCCGGCCCCAGGGACCGGATGCCCATCGGGTTCGGGAACGACACCGACACGCCACCAGGAGCGGGGAGGGCGACCATGCGCGGCCATACCGCGAATCCGACCAGCGTTGACGCCACGGTGAGCAACCCCAGCCAGCCGACCGGCTGCCATCGCCGGGACGGTAGCCGCCCGGTCGGGAACAGCAGGAAGGTGGCGACGAAGCAGCCGATGATCGGCGCGAAGGCCCACTCGGCGAGCAGCCCGACCAGCTTGGGCGCTGGGAAGGTGCCCGGGCTAACGACGCCGGAGACCGCGTATCCGTTGGCGGCCGATTCCACCGACAGCAGGAGCCCGTCGCCGAGCATCAGCCAGCCGATGCCGTTGCGGACGCGCCGCACGACCAGTACCCCGAGCGACGCGAACCAGATCCCCGCTAGCGATTGTCCCAGCTGAGACGCGGCGTCAGTGGGCGCCAGGTGGTCCCATACCCCGATCGTCAGGACCACCGCGGCCAGCGACGTCAGCGCGATGAAGATCCACAGGCTAGCCAGCGCCGGCCCGCTAGCGCCGGCCCGCCCGGCCGGCGCTGCCCCGGGCAGCGAGGCCACCGTCACCGGGACTCCCGCGCCTCGCGATCCGGTAGCCGCTCGCTCCGCCGTCCGCCGTCCCGCCGGGTACGGGTAGCGCTGTACAGCAGGTACCCGGCGATCGCGATGATCGCCAGCCCGTCGAGCGCGTGCAGGCCGCCGTAAACCGCATGGTCATCCGCGAGTCCGGCCAGCAGGCTCTGCACGAGCGAGGTCAGCGCTAGCAGCACGACGGCCAGGCCGATCGCCCGGCCTCCCGACCGGGCGGCCACCGCGAATGCCACGATGAGCAGCGCGATCCCCGCCATGACGCTGCCGAGCACCCGGTGCGGCGTGAGCGCCGAGTCCCCGGCCGTCGCGTCCAGGCCGTAGGCATGCAGGTGGAACACCCCGAACCCGGCCAGGAAGATCTGCACCCCCCCGGCTACCAGGAACACGACCAGCAGCCAGCGGTAGCCCGCATGGGCCCGGCGCCGCGATCCCCCAGCTTCCGTGGCGCCCGCCACGACCGTTCGCGAGTCTGTCATTTTCGGTGCCCCTCTCGTCCCTGACCTGGGACTTTAGGTGGCTGCAGGCCTGCCCGGTACCCGGCTATCCGGCGGGCGGGGGTGAGGCTAGCCGCAATGACGGTTGCGGTTGGCCTCTTTCCGCGCCTGTCCGGTGCGCGTCACACTGGGCGTATGCGGCCCGCCAGCGTGTTCTTCGCCATCCTCGGCGGCTGCGCGCTGGTCGCGAGCGTGGCGCTCGAGGTGGCGATGAACAGCCCCGCCAACGTGGTGTGGGGGTTCATCGGCCCGGGGCTGTTCTACGCCGCGGGCCTGGCCGGGGTGGGGATGGGCCAGGGCCGCATCCGCGGGCCGGGGCGCCCCGTCGCGGCCTGGCTGCTCGCGGTCGGCGCCCTGTTCATGGTGGACGTCGCTTTCGGCGACGCCCTGTATGACGCGCCCATCGCCAGCTCGCCGGCCGCCTGGCTCGTCGCCTTGGCGTCCGACTGGGCGGGCAACGCGTCCGTGGTGGCCGGGATCGGGCTCATCGGCTTCTTCCCCACCGGAGCGCCGGATCGCCGCGGCGAGCGCGCGGCCTTGTGGGCGGTGGGGTTGCTGGGCGCCGCCTTGCCGGTGCTCTTGCTGACGGCCAGCCTGGCTCCGCCGTCGCAGTTGTTCCAGCCTGCCCAGCCCGGCATCGTCAGCCCGCTGTACCAGGCGGCGCTTGACCCAGTCGAGCCGGTCCTGGCCGCGCTCCAGTTCACGTTCCCGGTGTGGTCCGCGCTCGGCGTGATCCTGCTCTACCTCAGGTACCGGCGCTCCCCGAGTCAGGACCGAAGCCGGATCCGGTGGCTGCTGGCCGGCATGACCAGCGCCCTGGTGACGTTCGCGGCGCTCAGCATCCTCGCGCTGGTGTCGTCGGGAGCCCTGGCGACGGCCGTGGTCTTCGTGCTGTGGGGCATCGCGGTGATCCTCGTCCTCACCTCGCTGGCCGCCGCCTTGTCCGTTGAAGGGCTGCTGGGCATTGACCGGTCGGCGCGGCGGGCGCTGGTGTACCGGGTGCTGTGGGCGCTGATCGCCGTCAGCTACGTGGCCACCGCGACCGCGCTCGGCATCCTCGCCAGCCGCTACTTGTCAGCGGGGGTGGCGATGCTGCTCGCCGCCGGGGCGGCGCTGGCCTTCCAGCCGGCCCAGCGCAGGCTGGAACGCCTCGCCGACCGCTGGGTGTTCGGGAAGCGACTCGACGGCTACCAGGTGATCACCCGGTTCGGGGCGATGCTGGAGGCGGCACCCGGGCCCGATGACCTGCTGCCGCGTCTGGCCGACGCGATCCGGCAAGGGCTTGCCGTGCAGTGGGCGCGGGTGCGGCTCGACCTTGGCCCCATGCCATCCGTCGTCGCCTCATCCGGGCTCGGGGAGGGCGCCGGCCAGGAAGCCCACGCCGCCTGCGTGGTTCCGCTCGTTTATGCCGGGACGACCCTTGGGAGCATCGAGTGCGGCCCCCGGCGTGACGGGCCGCTGCTGGCCGAAGACCGGCGCCTGCTGGCCACGCTGGCCGCTCAGGCGGCCACCACGGTCAGCAACATGTCGCTGACCGCGCAGCTCAGCGACCGGCTGGACGTCATCCGGCGCCAGGCCGACGACCTGGCCGCGTCGCGAGCCCGGCTGGTGCAGGCGCAACACGCCGAGCGGCGGCGCATCCAGCGGGACCTGCACGACGGGGCGCAGCAGGATGTCGTGGTGCTGACCGCCACGCTCGCGCTGGCGCGCGAGCGGCTACGCCGCGGTGATCCGCGCGCGGATGAGACGCTCACCCAGCTCCAGCGGGACCTCGTCGACCTGCTGGCCCGGCTGCGCGAGCTCGCGCATGCGATCCACCCGCCGGTCCTGGCCGACTCCGGGCTCCTGGAGGCGATCGAGGCGCAGGCCACCCGGCTGCCGCTGGAGGTCGTGATCGAGGCCGACCCGGCGTTGCGCGGCGTCCGCTACTCCGAGCACATCGAGTCAACGACCTGGTATCTCGTGTCCGAGGCGCTGACCAACGTGGTCAAGCACGCCCGCGCGGAGCAGGTGCGCATCTCCCTCACGCAGCCCGACGGGCTGCTCGCCGTCGAGGTGAGCGACAACGGCCAGGGCTTCGCCCCAGCGTCGGCGCGTGGCCTGGGGCTGGCCGGGCTCGCCGACCGGATATCGACGGCCGGCGGGACGCTGCTCGTCGACAGCCAGCCAGGGCGAGGAACCACCGTGCACGCCGAGATCCCGCTGGCCGCCGCTGAACGGCTGACCACCGCGCAGGCCGCCGCCGATGCCTGAGCCGCTGCACGTCGTCATCGCCGACGATAACTACCTGGTCCGCGAGGGAACCCGGCGGCTGCTGGAAGACGCCGGCGAGGTAGTGGTCCTGGCCGCCGTGGGATCAGCGCCGGAACTGCTTGACGCGGTGCGCCGCTGCCGCCCGGACGCGGTGCTGACCGACATCCGCATGCCACCACTCGGCGGCCCGGCCACCAGCGGCGCGGGGGCCTCGATGGAGGGGATCGAGGCAGCGCACGCCATCCGGGCCGCCGACCCGAAGATCGGCGTCGCCATCCTGTCCCAGTACGCCGACGAGTCCTACGCGTTCGAGCTGTTCCGCAACGGCACCGCCGGCCTGGCCTACCTGCTCAAGGACCGGGTCGGTGACCTCGGTCAGCTGCTGGCCGCGCTGCGCGCCGTGGCCGGGGGCGAGTCGGTGATTGACCCGCAGGTCGTGGACGCGCTCGTCACGCGGCGCAGCCGGCTGCGCGAGTCGCCGCTCTCCCGGCTCACCCCTCGCGAGCTCGACGTGCTGCGCGAGATGGCCCAGGGCCGCGGGAACGCCGGGATCGCGGCCGAGTTGTCCCTGTCGGAGTCCTCGGTGGAGAAGTACGTCAACGCGATCTTCGCCAAGCTGGACCTGGCCAGCGAGCAGCTCATCCACCGCCGCGTGGCCGCCGTGCTCACCTTCCTCCGCGACGCCAGCTTGCGCGCCCCCGGCTAACCCCGCGACTTGCCCGGGTGGTTCTGCTGGACCACCACCACCTGAACATGCTCGTCACTGGCGGAGCGCCACCGGTGGCGCAGGCCGCCGGCGTAGTAGACGCTGTCGCCCGCGGCCGCCAGGTACAGCCGGCCCTCGATGTCGATCTCGACCTGGCCGCGCACGACGTAGACGAACTCCTCGCCCGCATGCTGGTAGTACTCATCGAAATCGGCCGGGGCGCCCGCGAACTCCACGGGGAGCATGGCCCGTTCGCCGTGCACGAGCGCGCGCACCGTGGCTCCGCTGGAGCCTACGGGACCGGCTGCATGGTCGCCGGCCCGAACCACGCTGACCGGGCCGGTGCTGTCTCCCCGCTCGGCTTGGCTGACCACGTTGACCGTGCCGGCCGGCTCGGCCTCGGTCATCAGCGCCTGGGCGGTCGTCCCCAGCGTCGCCGCGATCGCCGAAAGCGACCGCATGCTCGGCCGGGCCAGGCCGCGCTCCAGCTGGCTGAGGAACGGATGCGACAGGCCCGCCTGGCTGGCCACGTCCACCAGGGTCAGGCCGAGCTGATGGCGCCGGTTCCGGATGACCCCGCCCAGGCGCACGGAGACGTCGCCGTCGACATCCGTCACGGGTTCCCCGTTCGATCCGCGTCGCCCGCCCGCTCACCCGCGCGCGTCCCGGCCGCGCGCAGCAGCGCCTGGTCACTGCCGGGCGGGCCGATGAGCGTGACCCCCTCCGGCGGCGCGGCGCCGCTGGGCACCGAGACGCTCGGCAGGCCGAACGCGCTCGCGGGCACGGTCAGCCGAAGCGTTGCCTGCCGCCAGGCATCCCTGGCCTCAGGTGTCACGTCGCGCGGGTGCGCGGGCCCGTCCGAGGCGGGCAGCACCAGCCAGGTGTCGTCGCCGAGGGCACCGAGGAAGCGGGCCCGGCTCTCGGTGATCAGCGCCCGGCCGGCCCGCCGGTCGTCGGCGGAAACGGTGGCGCCGTACCGGAACCGGGCCTCCACGTCGGATCCCAGCGCCCCGGGGTGCGCCGTGACCCAGCCGCCGTGCAGGTCCCACGCCTCCGCCGCCTGGACGGCCCGGAACGCCGCCGGGAGCTCCGGGTTGTCGTCGATCCCCGGAACCGGTCCCGCGTCCAGTGGCAGCCCCAGCTCTTGCGC
>JAICUO010000716.1 GCA_025935815.1 Streptosporangiaceae bacterium | reverse complement strand
CGGCGTGGGCCGTCCGGATGCGGGCCGCCGGGCTGCTCAGCGAGTTGCCCCTGTCCCCGCTGGATGCCGCCGCCGCGGCGAGCCTGGCCCAGGCGATCTCCGGGCGGCCCCTCGCGGCGGCCGACGCGGCCACGCTGCACGCCACTACCGGCGGGTTCCCGCTGTACGTCATCGAGGCGGCGCGAGGCAGCGTCGGCGCGGACGGCGAGCGCTGCGGCGACGCCGGGCCCCCGCCGCCCGGAGACCTGTCCGACGTGCTGCGCAAGCGCCTGGCCCAGGCGACCCCGGCGGCCCTGGAGATAGCCGGGCTGGCGGCGGCGGCGGGCACCAACTTCGCCCTGGACCTGCTCACCGAGGCGAGTGACCTGGCGGCCGACGTCGTCGTGGCGGCGGTCGACGAGCTATGGCGGGACCGGATCTTGCGGGAGTTCGGCGCCGGGTATGACTTCTCGCACGACCTGCTGCGAGAGGCCGCGTACGCGGAGGTGCCCCCAGCCCGGAGGTGGCTGCTGCACCGGCGGATCGCCCAGGGCCTGGAGCTGCTGCACGCCGGGGACGCGGACCCGGTCGCGGCCCAGCTCGCCGGGCAGTACGCGCGGGCCGGCGGCCAGGCCAAGGCGGTGGCCTACTACCGGCGCGCCGCGCAGGTCGCGGCGGGCCGGTTCGCGTACGGCGAGGCCATCCGGCTGTACCGGGAGGCATTGTCGGTCATCAAGGCCATGCCCGAGGGCAGGGACCGCGACAGCCTGGAGTTCGCGGTCCTGACCGCGCTGGCCGCGCCGCTGAACGCCCTCCAGGGCTACGCGTCCGCCGCCCTGGAACGGGACATGCAGCGCTCCCTCGCCCTGGCCGAGTCCCTGGGCCGCGACGACCTCGTGCAGGCGAGCCTGATCGCGCTAGGTGCCATATGGTTCGTCCAGGGCCGGACGGCCGACAGCCACCGGGTCGCGGCCCGGGCGCTCGCCCTGGCCAGCCCCGGATCGCGCGCCGCGGGCCAGGCGCACTTCATCGTCGGCGGGACCGCCATCCACATGGGCAAGCCGGCCGAGGGACTGCGCCACCTGACGGTCGTGGCCGGCCTGGGCGGCGGCCGGGCGCGGCTCACCGTGGGGACGCGGGCCGACGTGCACGCGACGGCCTGGGGAGCCCATGCCCACTGGCTGCTCGGCGATGACGAGGCGGCGGTGAAGGCGGCCCAGCAGGCGATCGAGGCGCCCCGCGCGATGGATGACCCGTACAACCTGGCCCTCGCCCTCGCCTACAGCGCCGTCACCCACCAGATGCGCCACGACCTGCCTCGGCTCCGCGAGGTCGTCGGGCAGTTGCATGCCTTGTGCCAGCGGCATGAATTCGCCTACTACCGCGAGTGGGGGCTGATCCTCGACGGCTGGTCCACCGCGGACAACTCCGGCGGCCAGGGCACCCGGCTGGCCGAGGCAGGCATCGGCAACCTCAAGGCCGAGGGCGCCTTCGCCCGCCGGCCCTACTGGCTGTCGCTGCTGGCCGACCTGCAGGCCCGGGAGGGCCGGCCAGCCGCCGCGCGAGCGACCCTGGATGCTGCGTTGACGGCCGGGCGCCTCCACGAGGACCTGTGGTGGCTGCCCGAGGTGATGCGGATGCGCGCGGGCTACGACAAGCCGGGGCAAGCCGTCGGGCGGCTGCGCGCCGCGGCCGCCCTCGCGGCCAGTCACGGCAGTGTCGCGCTGGTCCGCCGGTGCGTGGATGACCTCCGCGCCCGCGGTGCTCAGCCGTAAACCCGAACGCCCCGCGAACGCCCCGCGAACGCCCCAGTTCCTACCCTCGGGTCCGTAGCTCACTGGAACGCGTACCTGAAGGAGACAATGAATGAGCGTCACAACGGGGACCACCACGGCGCCCTATGCGGAACTATCCGCCGCCTTGCGCGGACCCCTCATCGTGGCCGGGGAGCCTGGCTACCCCGAGGCCCGCGCCGTCTACAACGCCATGATCGACAAGCACCCGGCCGCCATCGCGCGCTGCGCCGACACCGCGGACATCGTGACCTGCGTGCGGTTCGCCCGGGCCCATGGCATCGACATCGCCGTCCGGGGCGGCGGCCACAACGCCGCGGGCCTCGCGGTCGCCGATGACGCGCTGGTCATCGACTTGTCGGGGATGCGCAGCACCACTGTCAACCCGCAGGACCACACGGTGCGCGTCGACCCCGGCTGCACCTGGGGTGACGTCGACCACGCGACCGTCGCGTTCGGCATGGCCACCCCGTCGGGGTTCCTCGCCTCGACCGGCGTGGCGGGCCTGACGCTGGGCGGCGGCATCGGCTACCTTTCCCGCCGCTTCGGCCTCACGGTGGACAACCTGCTGTCCGCCGACGTGGTCGTGGCCGACGGGTCATTCGTGACGGCCACCGCCGACAATGAGCACAGCGACCTGTTCTGGGGGCTGCGCGGCGGCGGGGGGAACTTCGGCGTCGTCACGTCGTTCACCTTCCGCTGCCACGACATCGGTGAGCACGGGTCGGTCATCGGCGGCCCGGTCTTGTACGACTTCGCCGACACCGCGGCGGTCATGCGCTGGTACCGGGAGCTGCTGCCGTCGCTGCCTGAGGAGCTCAGCGGCTGGATCGGCCTGATCACCATTCCGCCGGCGCCGCCGTTCCCCGAGTCCCTGTGGGGCACCAAGGCCTGCGCCATCGTCTGGTGCTACACCGGCCCGCACGCCAAGGCCGAGGAGGTGCTGGAGCCAGTGCGGTCGTTCGGCTCGCCGCTGGTCGTCGGGCTGCAGGAGATGCCGTTCACCGCGCTGCAGAGCGCGTTCGACCCGCTGTACCCGGCCGGGCTGCAGTGGTACTGGAAGGCGGACTTCTTCCGCGAGATCTCCGACGAGGCGATCGACGTGCACGTCAAGTACGGGGCGCAGCTGCCGACCGGCCATTCCACGATGCACCTGTACCCGATCGACGGGGCGGCCAGCCGGGTGCCCGCCGACGCGACCGCGTTCGCCTACCGGGACGGCGGCTGGGCCGGCGTCATCGTCGGCGTCGACCCCGACCCCGCCAACTCCGGGCACATCACGCAATGGGCGCAGGACTACTGGGCCGAGTTGCACCCGACCTCGGCCGGGGGCGCCTACATCAACTTCATGATGGCCGAGGGCGAGGACCGGATCATGGCCTCCTACCGCGGCAACTATGACCGGCTGACCCGGGTCAAGCGGCGCTACGACCCGGCCAACGCCTTCCACGTCAATCAGAACATCAAGCCCGCGGGCTGACGGCCCGCGGCCCGGCCACGCCGGCCGGCGCGTGGCCGGGCCGCATCATGGCGAACGGACGGTGCGCGACTGCCGGGCCAGGCTGGCCAGGATCTCCGCCTGGCGGGCGCGGTAGCGGGCCACGTTGCCGAGCTTGATCCCCTCATAGCCGCGCACCATGTCCGGCAGCCCGGCCAGCTCGGTCGCGAGCACGACGGCCCGCTCGTCCCCGGGCGCGGTCGCTAGCGCGTGCTCGATGGCGGTGCGGTACTCGCCGATGAGGGCGCGCTCGGTGCGGCGGACCTCGGTGTGCCCGAACGGGTCCAGGCGGGTGCCGCGCACCCGGCGCGCTGCCCGCAAGCCCCGGAAGGCCGGGCGGAACCAGGGGCCGAGCGAGATCTTGCGGTCCATGCCGAGGGAACGCAGCAGCTCGCGGTGCTGGTGCTGCGCGTCCTGGCCGAAGACCCGGAGGTGTTCATCGGTGACCTCGGGGATGAGCTGCGGCTCACCCGTGCGCACGGCCACCACCCCCGGCAGCCCTGAGTCCCAGGAGGGTG
>JAICUO010000875.1 GCA_025935815.1 Streptosporangiaceae bacterium | reverse complement strand
GTGACCAGTCGGCGGACGACGTCCCACATCGCCTCGCGCTTGGTCGGGTCGAGGCCGGTGGTCGGCTCGTCCAGGAAGATGACCGCCGGCCGGCCGACGAGCGATGCGGCGAGGTCGAGGCGACGCCGCATGCCGCCGGAGTAGTTCTTGGCCATCTTGCCGGACGCGTCGGTGAGGTCGAACCACTCCAGCAGCTCAACCGCGCGCGCCCGTGCGTCGCGGGCACTGAGGTCGAGCAGCTGGCCGATCATGACCAGGTTCTGCATCCCGGTCAGGTCCTCGTCCACCGAGGCGAACTGGCCGGTCAGGCCGATGCTCTCGCGCACCTTGTTCGCCTGGCTGGCGACGTCGAACCCGTTGACCCGCGCCGACCCGGCGTCCGCCCGCAACAGCGTGGCGAGGATCCGGATGGCCGTCGTCTTCCCCGCGCCGTTCGGGCCGAGGACCGCGTGCACCGTGCCCCGGCGGGCCACGAGGTCAACCCCGCCCAGCGCCCGGGTCGCCCCGAAGGACTTTGCAAGCCCCGTGGCTTCAATCGCTAGCTCTGTCATGCTCCTAGGATTGGCGGGGCTGCTGGCAGCCCGCGCACACCCCGCTGTCACGAGACCGCCGGCGCTGTCACCGGGCTGGCGGCCCGCTGGTGGGACAATAGCGGCATGGCCAACCGGTTGAAGACAGCGACGAGTCCCTACCTGCTCCAGCACGCGGACAACCCGGTCGACTGGTGGCCGTGGGGGGAGGAGGCGTTCGCCGAGGCGCGGCGCCGGGACGTGCCGGTCTTGGTGTCGGTCGGGTACGCGGCCTGCCACTGGTGCCACGTGATGGCGCACGAGTCCTTCGAGGACCCGGCGACCGCCGCGATCGTCAACGACAACGTTGTCGCGATCAAGGTGGACCGCGAGGAGCGGCCCGACGTCGACGCCGTCTACATGGCCGCCACCCAGGCGATGACCGGCCAGGGCGGATGGCCGATGACCGTGTTCGCCACGCCCGATGGCGCGCCGCTGTACTGCGGCACCTACTTCCCGCGCGAGCCCTTCGGCCGGCTGGTCCAGGCCGTCCACCGCGCCTGGCGGGCCGACAAGCGAAAGCTCATATCGGACGCCGAACGAAACGTGACCGCTCTGGCTGAGCAAGCCTCCGCGCTCAGCGGCCTGACCGGCGCGAACGGCGGTGGCCTGTCCGAGGCCGACTTGGCCGCGGTGACGGCGATGGCGGTGCCGGCCCTGCAGGCCGGGTTCGACTCCGCGACCGGGGGATTCGGCCAGGCTCCCAAGTTCCCGCCGTCGATGGTGCTGGAGTTCCTGCTGCGCCACCATCGGCGGACCGGATCGCCGCAGGCGCTGCTCATGGCGGTCTCCACCTGCCAGGCGATGGCCTCCGGGGGCATGTACGACCAGCTCGGCGGCGGGTTCGCCCGCTACAGCGTGGACGCCACCTGGACGGTGCCGCACTTCGAGAAGATGCTTTACGACAACGCGCTGCTGGCGCGGGCGTACGCGCACTGGTGGCGGATGTCCGCCTCCCCGCTGGCCCGCCGGGTCGCCGAGGAGACCTGTGACTTCATGCTGCGCGAGCTGCTAACCCCCGAGGGCGGCCTGGCGGCGTCGCTGGACGCCGACAGCGCCGACGCCTCCGGCCACAGCCACGAGGGCGCCTTCTACGTCTGGACGCCCGAGCAACTGCGCGAGGTGCTCGGGGAGGCGGACGGGGCGTTCGCCGAGCAGGCGTTCGGGGTGACCAAGCGCGGGACCTTCGAGCACGGCACCTCAGTGCTGCAGCGGCGCTCCCCGGCCGCGGAATTGGCCGCGGACACTGGGGACACTGAAGACACTGGGGATACTGGGGACACTGGGGACACCGAGCGGCTCGACCGGATCCGGGGGACGCTGCTGGCCGTCCGGGATGGCCGCCCCCGTCCCGCCCGCGACGACAAGGTCGTCGCCGCCTGGAACGGCATGGCGATCAGCGCCCTTGCCGAGGCCGGCGTCCTGTTCGACCGCCCCGACTTCATCCGCGCCGCCTCCGCCGTCGCTGGCCTGCTCGCGTCCGTGCACCTGCTCACCCCGGCCGACCCCGCTTCCCCGCCGGCGAGCGCTTCCCCGCCGTCCGCCGGGACCCCGCCCGCCCGCCTCATCCGCACCTCGCGCGACGGCGTCGCCGGGACCAGCGTCGGCCTGCTCGAGGATTACGCGTGCGTCGCCGCCGGGCTGCTCACCCTGTACGGGGTGACCGGGGAGGCCCGCTGGGTGCCGGTCGCGGGCGGGCTGCTGGAGACGGTGCTGGAATCCTTCACCGACGGCGCCGGCGGTTTCTACGACGCCCCCGCCGACGGAGAGCGGCTGATCTTCCGGCCCGCTGACCCGCTCGACGGCGCCACCCCCTCAGGGGCGTTCGCCGCCGCCGACGCGCTGCTGGCGTACGCGTCGCTGAGCGGGTCCGCGCGGCACCGGGACGCGGCGCTGGCCGCCCTGGGCGTGCTGCCGGCCGTGGCCGGCAAGTACCCGCGGGCCTGCGGGCTTGGCCTCGCGGTGGCCGAGGCGCTGCTCGCCGGGCCGGTCGAGATCGCGATCACCGGTCCCTCCGATGACCCGCGCACCGGTGACCTGCTGCGCGCCGCGCTGCACGCCGCGCCGCCCGGGTCGGTCCTCGCCCTCGGCGAC
>JAICUO010000017.1 GCA_025935815.1 Streptosporangiaceae bacterium | reverse complement strand
TCCCGTCCCGTATCGCTGAGTGTGCCCCCCACCTTAGCGGGGACGGGGGGGGCCGCGCCGGGTACCCGGGGCGGGGCCCGCCCGAGGACCTCCGTTAGTCGCCGAGGTCGCTCAGGAACCTCTTGGTGTACTGCAGTGCTGTCGTGCCGGAAACCGAGTTGCAGGTGGGGGACGCCCACGTCTGGGCCGACGGGCACGGGGTGTCCCGGTCCAGTGACCAGAAGTGCAGCCCGGTCAGGCCGTTGCTGGCTGTGTAAGCTGCCAGCGTGTCCACGTCAGCGGTCGTGAAGGTCTCGCTGGAGGCGTCGTTCAGGCCGATCATCGGGGTGACGGCGATCTTGCTCGCCGCGATTCCGTAGGTGTGCTCGAGGTTCTTCACCGCCTGGATCGCCGACTGCGCCATCTCGCAGCTGCCGGAGACGACGACGCAGACGCTGCTGGACGCGCTGCTGCCGTAGTCCATGGTCATCAGGTTGATGGCGTAGTTCCTCAGGCTGGAGCCAAGCACCGCCTGCACGACCTCGTTGCCGAGCGAGTTCACTCCGCCGAAGCTGCCGTCGGATGCCCCCAGCGTGGCGAGCGTGAACGAGAACTGCAGGCTCGGGTACTGCGACTGCGCTCCTGCCGCCGCGGCGACCAGGCCTTGAATCTGCGACTGGGTCTGGCCGCCTTCGATGTCGAAGTCGACGCCGACCAGGTCCGGGCTGGCGTAGCGGGCGATGAACGCTTCCATGCCAGCCGCCGAGCCACAGCTGAAGGTCCCGGCCTCACCACCGGTCGAGACTACGTACTTCAGGCCGGCAGCCTGGAGTTGCGGGACGTTCTCGGCCGCCCAGCTGGCACCCGAGACACCGCCCCAGGTCTCGCTGCCGCAGGCTCCGGTAGCGAACGCGAGCGAGATCGCGGGCAGCTTCGGGATGTACTGCGACACCAGGCTGCCGGAGCCCACCACCGGCAGGGCGCTCCCCGTCACGGCCGACTGCATCTGGTCGGTGTTCCAGTTCATGTTGATGGTGACGTCCTTGTACGGGCTGAAGAGCAGGCCGCTCACCGAGCCCGTGCCGCCGCCTCCGCCACCACCTCCGCCACCACCTCCGCCTCCGCCACCGCCGGTGCCGCCGGTGCAGGAGCCGTTGGATGTCCACGGCTGGCCCGAGCCGGGACCGCCGTTGTTGGTCGCCGGGTCGTTGCCCTGGGTCCACCAGTTGGCTGTGTAATTGATCCCGTTCTCGCTGGCCTGGTTGCCCGCGGTGTAGACAGCGGTCGAACTCCACGCCGCAGCGCATGCGGTGGATGCCTGCGCGGCAGACCCGGAGGCCAGCGCGAGGACTGAGCCGCCGGCTGTGAGCGCGAGCGCCGAGCCAGCGATGAGAGCGGTGCGCAGAGTCCGTCTTCCGACCTGCATGGACCCTCCAGGGATGAGAGGAGCTGAGGTGATCTGGCGCCTGTGCCTGAGCGGTAATGGGGCGTTGTGGTCACTTTCTCTGCCGGAAGCCGGGCCGTCAAGAGTTTCTATTAAGAAACTTTCTTGTTAATCCGGGTTTATGGTCAGGAACAGCCCTCGTTAAGGTCAGGCCGCAGCCGCCCAGGGATCCCGCGGACGGGAGCAAGCTCAGCTTCGGGGTCCTGCTGCCTAGCCCGCGAACGCCAGCGGCTCTACCCCGGCGTTTCCTGGAGAGGCCCGCAGTGCATCGGCCAGCATCGCGGCCAGCGCTTCGAGCTGCACGTCGGCCGACATGGAGACCTCCTCATCCGACCCGTCCAGCGCCCGGGCGGCGAGCCCCGCCTTGCTGTCGATCAGCTCGGCAATCCGGGTGTCGATGGTCTGTGCGGCGATGATGCGCCACGCGGTGACTGGTTCGCCTTGCCCGATGCGGTGGCTCCGATCTATGGCCTGGGTCTGCTCTGCGTTAGTCCAGGACAGCTCGGCCAGAACGACGTTCGACGCGATCTGCAGATTCAGGCCCACCCCAGCCGCGGTCAGCGAGCACACCGCGACGGCGACGTCTGGGTCGTTCACGAAGGCGTCGATGTTCGCCTGCCGCGCCGTCGGCGTCTGGTCGCCGCGAATCGACGCGAAGCGCACGCCCCGGCGGGCGAAGGTCTCTTCGGCGGCGTCCATCACGCCGATGTGCTTGGCGAAGAAGACGACCTTGCCGGTGCTGCGGGCCAGCTGCGTCGTGTAGTCAGCGGCCAGTTCGGCCTTCGCCTGGCCGATACGTCGCATCATGGTGAACACGTTCTCGCCAGACTGCGAGGTCGTATCCTTCAGCTCCGACCGGGCCACCCGGCGGACCAGGTCATAGTCGATGCCTTCGATGACGAGGTCGGAGGACCGGTTCGCGAGCGCTGTCTCGTACTGGGCCACCATCCGGCGGGTAAGGTCGCGCTCCGCCGCCCGGATCGACGGGCCGGCCTGCCCGTCTAGTTCGACGGGAAGGTCCGCGATGCGGAGGGCAGGGATGTCGGCGGCCACGTCGAGCTTGCGGCGGCGCACGATGCCGAGGTCGATCGTGGACTGGCGCGCCGCGGCGTGGAAGCCCCGGTCGGCAGGCGTCAGACCGGTGTCCTCGAGCGCGTCCGCTAGCTCGTCGAGGGGCTTGCTGTCGTCGATCCAGCCTAGGAACTGCCAGATCGCCCGGAAGTCTTCGACGTCATTGATCAGCGGGGTGCCGGTCAGCGCCATCAGCAGTGGCCGCGTCGCCCGGGACCGGATGCGGTCGGCTAGCGCGAGGACGTGCTGCGAGCGCTGGGAACTCTTGTTCTTGATGAAATGAGCCTCGTCCACGACCATGCCGCGGAAGCCGAAATCGCGGAGCCATCCCATGTGGCGGTCGAGTACCTCGTAGTTGAGCACGACGATGTCGGCGAAGCCGTCGACCGTGTCGCCGTCGCCTTGCACCACCGTGGCCGACCGGTGCGGTGTCCAGCGGGCCGCCTCACGGACCCAGTTGGTCTTGACGACGCTCGGCACGACTGCGAGCAGCGGGTAGGCGTTCGCCGCTTCGGCGGCGAGCAGCGCCTGCGCCGTCTTGCCCAGACCTGGCTCGTCGGCGAGGAGAAACGTCCGGTGACCGGCGGCGGCCGCGGCGACCAGTTGCCCCTGATGCGGCATCAGCTCCAGGCCCGCCGGGGTGAACCGTGCCGTCGGCGCCGGAAGGGTCATGCACGCTGGAGCTCCCCCGCCGGCGCGCTCGAAGGAGCTCAGCAGCGGGCCGAGCAGTTCCCAGCCGTCCAGGCGGCGGGTCTGGACGGCGGGCTGCTGAGCAGTGGAGAAGTCGGGGGCGAGGAAGGGGTTCGCCAGCTGCCGGGAGATCACCGACTGCGGCACGACCCGCGACTCCGTCCGGGCGGGAGCGGTCGCGGTCTCCGCCGGCGCGGTATCTTCAGGCGCCGCCTCGATGCCGAGGGTCCGCTCCATCTCCCGCTTGAACGACCGGGCGGCGCCGGAAACGCTTGCATCCTCGGCGAGCAGCGCTAGCAGCCCCGCGTCACGGACGGCGGTGGCCGCGAGGATGGCCGCGATGCCGTCCAGGCGCTTGAGCTGCTCAGCTCGATTACTGCCGCCCGCCACCGCCCGGACACGGGCACGCTCGTCTCGTAGCAGCATCGCGATCGCCTGGAACTTCGCGCGCACGTCAGGCGTCACCCGGCCGCGTCGCGCGGCCGCCTCAAGCTCACGGACGGTCCGGGAAAGCTCTGAGAGAACGTCGCCGCGGTGACGGACGCGTGGTTGCTTCCGCGGGACGGTACGGCGAGCGCCCGCCTGGCGCTGGCCTGTTCGAGCCAATGACTCCTCCTCTGAAATGCCGGGCACCCTGGCACGGCAGCATGCCGCTCGGTCCCGCCGACGGGGCCGGGAACGTCCCCGGGCCGAGGGCCCGTTACTTCGGGACGCCGAGCGGGCTTGCAGATCTCCCGGGATCAACGCGGCGGTCCACCGAGAGCGTCACACGCACTCCGGAGCCGGATGTGCTGGTGTCACGACATGGAAACTCGTGGTCGCGCGATTGACCCAGTCCTCTCCTACCTTCAACGCATGCGAGGGCACATAATTCCCGGCGGCCTCCTTGGCGGCGGCACCCCCTCGGCCTCACCAGGATCGCTGACGTTCGGGCGGACTTCTTGTCGTGCGGAGAGCCGGCTAGGCCCAAGGGGTCCGCAGCCTCCTGCTCGGCCTCTGGCCGGGCGGTCCGTGGTCAAGAGGCGGCTGGGTTAAGCTTGAGGTGCGTCCGCCATGCGAGGCCGAGGAGGACGCTCAGCCACTGCCCTGAACGCCGCCGGGCACGCGAGGCCAGTCAAGGTAGCCTCTGGTGTGCCATGCGAGTATCCCGGAATCCGCTTACCGCGGGTTTCCCGGTCCACTTCCCGTCCGTCACTCTTCAGTCCCCCGTCCCTGTGTCCTTCGCCGGGCCCGCCCCTGCAGGCAGCGGGACCCTGGCGGGGCTGACCGCGTGAGCTACCCGGTCGCGCAGTTCCGGCACTTGCAACGGCTAACCGACAACATCGGCCTGCTCCGGCACGCCGAAGGCGTCGCTCCGGTGCACCGGGGCGGCTACTACATCGACGACGTCGCGCGTGGCCTGCTGGTGGTGTGCCGGGAGCCGTCGCCGTCACATGAGCTGGTCGTCCTTGGCCGCCGGTATCTCTACTTCCTGGCGCAGGCACAGGCCCTGGAGGGGAAGTTCCGGAACCACCTCGGCTACGACCGCCAGTGGCACGGCCAGCCCGGGACGCAGGACGGCTGGGGCCGCGCCCTGCGGGCGCTGGGCACCGCCGCCGCCCGGGGCCCGACTCCGGGGATACGCGCGGAGTCCTTCACCCGGTTCTGCCGCGGGGCGCGGGTCTCCTCATCACTGCCGCACGCGATGGCATTCGCGGCGCTCGGCGCGGCCGAGATACTGGACAAGCAGCCCGGTCACCCCGGCGCGCTCGCGCTCCTGTACCGGGCCAGCATCGTCATCGGCGATCTTCCGCCGGACCCGGCGTGGCCGTGGCCGGTGCCCAGGCTCAGCCACGAGAACGCGGCCATCGCCGAAGCCGTCATCGCGTCCGGCTCCCACCTGCAAGACGCCCAGATGCTCCGCAAGGGACTGCGGATGCTCGGGTGGCTGCTGGCGGTCGAGACCGTGGACGACCACCTGTCCCTGGTATCGCCGCAAGGATGGGGCCCCGGCGAGAGCCGGCCCGCGCCGGAACAGCGGCCCGCCGAGGTAGCCGCGCTTGCCGACGCGTGCATGCGCGCGGCGGCGGTCAGCGGCGACGATAAGTGGCTCACCGGCGTGGAGATGAGCGTCGCCTGGCTCCTGGGCGGCAACGACGCCAAGGAGCCGCTGCTCGACGAGCAGACCGGCGGCTGCAGCGACGGACTCACCAGCGCCGGGCGCAGCCGCAACCAGGGCGCCGAGTCAACGCTGGCGATGATCTCCGTGCTCCAGCAGGGCCATCGGATCGCCGCCGCGCGATGAAGTCCGGCAGGCGCGCGGCGACGGCTTCCCCGGCCGGTGCGGGCAGGGGGGCCTTGCCGTGAGGACGTTCTCCCAGTGCTGCTGCATGAACTTCACTAAATCCCGGTGCGGGGCCAGGGTGCGCTCCAGGTGCTCCGCGATCCAGCCCGGCAGGGTGCCGGTGCCGTCGATGGCCCACGTCACCATGGCCCCGCAGTAGGCGGTCCACAGGTCGGCGGCGAGCGGCCCGGGATCGGTTGCCGTGCTGAGCAGGCCGGCCTGGATGGCGTCGGTTACGAGCGCGGCGATCCCGTCGCGCAGCGCCCTGCTGTGCGCGACGGCATGCGGCCGCAGTTGCGGGTCGGTCAGGTCCATCTGCAGGAACGCGAGATTATTGGCCACGCCGTCGCGGGTGGTGACAGCACCCGGCAGGGCGACCAGGACGGTCACGAGAGCGCTCACCGGATCGGGCTGACCAGCCCGGGCCGAGGCGAGCGCGTCAGTGACGGCAATGACCTGCCGGGCGGCGAACGCGGCTAGCAGGCGCTGCTTGGAGCCGAACCGCTGGGCCAGCGCCGGCGCCGAGAGCCCGGCCCGCTCGCCGACCGCGGCCAGCGTCAGCCCGGACGGGCCGGACGCGGTGACCACGGCAGCCACCGCCTCGAAGATGGCTTCATCGCTGGCAGAGCGGGGGCGTCCGGTCATGGCAGCTACCCTATCAGAATTGCTTTATGAATGTTCGTAAAGTAACTTTCCAGCATGACCCCGACCACTCCTGCGGACCACCCCGACCTCACCGGGCAGGTCGCGCTCGTCGCCGGTGCCACCCGTGGCGCCGGCCGCGGCATCGCCGTCGAACTTGGCGCCGCCGGCGCCACCGTCTACGTCACCGGCCGCACCACCGCCCGCTCCCTGTCCCCTATGCAGCGTCCGGAGACCATCGACGAGACAGCCGACCTCGTCGGCCGGGCCGGCGGCACCGGCATCCCCGTCCAGGTCGATCACGCCGACGCCAGCCAGGTCCGCTCCCTCATCGAGCGGATCGGCCGCGACCACGGCCGGCTCGACCTGCTGGTCAATGACATCTGGGGTGGCGACCCGCTCACCCAGTGGGACACCCCCTTCTGGGAACACGACCTGGACAACGGCCTGCGGCTCCTGCGCGGCGCGGTAGAGACCCACATCATCACCAGCTGGTACGCCGCCCCCCTGATGACCTGCACCCCCGGCGGCCTCATCGTGGAAGTCACCGACGGCATTGAGGCCCGCTACCGGGGCACGCTGTTCTACGACCTGGCCAAGGCATCGGTGATCCGCCTCGCCCTCGCCCAGGCCGCCGACCTCAAGCCCCACGGCATCGCGGCGGTCGCCCTCACTCCGGGATTCCTGCGCTCCGAAGCGGTGCTCGACCACCTCGGCGTTACCGCCGGCACCTGGCGCGACGCCATCGCCACCGACCCCCACTTCGCCGCCTCCGAGACCCCCCGCTACATCGGGCGGGCCGTCGCGCACCTCGCCGCCGACCCCGGTAAGCTCGCCTACACCGGCGCCGCGACCGCCAGCTGGGAACTGGCCCGCCGCTACGGCTTCACCGACACCGACGGGACCACCCCCGACTGGGGCCGCCACGCCCGCGAGAAGAACCTATGACAGCCCACTACCCGCGCGCCTCCCGCCAGGCAGCGTGCCCCGCCATGCCTGAATCTCAGCGGGTGCCACTTATGCCGTCGGCGGGCCATCGCGATTGAGAATATGGCGCGACCCGGGAACCTACATCGGCATCGTCGCGCCACGACATCCTCAAGGCCGTCGCCCGCAGAACGGCCTTATCCTGTGTCGGCGGCGGGTGAATCCGCCCGCCGCTGACAATCCCGCAAGGAGGATCGCCATGACACCTACTCGGCAGATCCTGTTCGTCCAGGGCGGCGGTGCGGGCGCGCACGACGAATGGGACGACAAGCTGGTCAAGAGCCTAAGGCGAGAGCTCGGGGACGGGTACGAGGTCCGCTACCCGCGCATGCCCGACGAGGGTGACCCGGGTTGTGCCCGGTGGAGCACGGCGATCCGACGCGAGATGGCAGACCTGGGCGACGACGCGGTCGCGGCTGGCCATTCGGTAGGCGCGACAATCCTCGTCAACACGCTCGCCGAGCAGCCGCCGGGGAGGGGAATCGCGGCGATCGTGCTGATCGCCGCCCCGTTCGTCGGCCCGGGCGGCTGGCCCGGCGACGAGTTCGAGCTGACGAGCGACCTGGGCGCGAGGCTGCCGCCAGGTGTGCCTGTGCATGTGTTTCACGGACTTGGGGACGAGAGCGCCCCGCCCGCGCATGCCCGCCTGTACGCCCGGGCGATCCCGCAGGCGCGGGTGCACCTGCTGCCCGGGCGGGATCATCAGCTGAACAACGACCTGAGCGAAGTGGCTGAGGCGATCCGCATCAGCAGGCCAAGGCCCGCTCCCCATACGTAACGTCGGCACGCCGCCGGGCGGCCAGCAGCGCGGCGACCGAGGGTCCCATACCCGGGATCCGGTGGTCAACCGCGGGAGCCGACGATCTGAAGTGCCCGATCCGCCAATGCGAGCGCATCGTCGCGATCGGCGGGCACCAGGCCGACGCGGGTCCGCCGGTCGAGCAGGTCGTCGGTTCCTATAGCCCCTTCATGGGTCACCCCGAAGATGAGCTCGGCGAGGGTCACGCCGCGTGGCCCCGGGGACAGCAGTTCCTGGTCTGGCAGTCCGCTGGCCGCGCGGGCGGCGGCAAGCACCAGCGGCGCTTCGGTTCCGAACCGCCTGACCAGCCGGGCGGGTGCATCGATGCGGGCGAGGTCCTCGGCTGGTGCGGCACCCAGCAGCGGCAGGTGCGCGGTGGGACTCGGGGCGGCGGTGATGCCCGTGGCGTCGACCGCGTCTTCGGCCATGCGGCGGTAGGTGGTGAGCTTCCCGCCGACGACGGTGACGACACCGTTGGCCGAGGTGCGCACGGCGTGCTTGCGGGAGAGGTCGGTCGTGTGCCCCTCCGCGTCGAGGAGCGGACGCAGGCCGGCGAACGCGCCGACGACATTACCGCGGCGCAGCGGACGTTCCAGGGACACGCTCACCCCGGTCAGCAGGAAGTCGATCTCGGCATCAGTGGGCTCGGGCACGTCTGGCACGTCCCCCTCGACCGGCTCGTCGGTGAGCCCGACGAGGATCGTCCCGTCGGATTGGGGGAGGGCGAAGATAAAGCGGCTGGCTGAGCCGGGCACAGGCACCGTGAACGCGCCCGCGAGGCCCGGAAGGGTCTCCCCGCGCAGGACGAGGTGGGTGCCGCGGCTCGGGCGGAGCCGGATCTCGCTGGCGAGTTGGCTGGCCCACACGCCGGCCGCATTGATGACGACCCTGGCGGTGACCTGGATGATGCTCCCGGTGAGTTCATCGCGCAGCGTGGCGCCCACGCCAGTCGTGGCGGTGACCCGCGCCCGCGTCCGCACGACGGCGCCATGCGCTGTGGCGGTCCGGGCCAGGCAGGTGACCAGGCGCGCGTCGTCCTCCAACTGGCCATCCCAGTAAAGCAGCGCGCCGCGCAGCCCCGCGCGGCGCAGCGCCGGAACCCACCGCAGCGCGTGCTGCGCGGAGATGCGCTGGGGACGAGGAAGGAGGTGGGCGCTGGTACGGGCCGCCATCCGGAGGAGGTCGCCGGCGTGGATCCCGGCAGCGGTTGCCATGGCCTGCGACGTGGAGACATTGCTGGTCAGCGGCACGAGCATCGGCATCGGCCGGACGAGGTGCGGCGCGGTGCGCTGCAGCAGGATTCCCCGTTCCACCGCGCTCTCGTAAGCGATCCCCAACTGCCCGGAGGCGAGATAGCGCAGCCCGCCGTGGACCAGCTTGCTGGACCAGCGCGAGGTACCGAAGGCGACATCGTGGGCGTCGACGGCGAGTACGGACAATCCCCGCGCCGCCGCGTCCACGGCGACGCCGGCTCCGGTGACGCCGAGCCCGATCACCAGGACATCCACCCGCGCCGGCACGCCAGCGAGCCCGGCGATAATGCGTGCTTCGGAGGGTCCGGTCATCGCGTGAAGTACCTCTCCACAAGCTGCGCGGGTTCAGCGGCAGGGCATAGTCGTTGGTACAGGTTAAGGCCATATGCGACTCTGTGCTCATGGAGATGCATCCCCAGCGATGGGGCGACCCGAGCCTGGCGGTGCCCCTGCCGGACGCGATCCGCGGCCTGGTGGACATGGCTGTCGGGACGGCCGATACCCCTGCGGTAGAGAGGGTCTCGCTGCCCCGGCCGGGTCTGCCTGCTGACCTGCTGGACTCGCTGCGCGGTGTGCTCGGCGACGACGCAGTGGCGGCGGACGACCAGACGCGCCGGCTGAGGACGCGGGGCAAGTCGACCCTGGATCTCCTTCGGGCCCGAGCCGGGGATCTCTCGGACGTCCCAGATGCGGTAGTCCGCCCGCGCACTCATGACGAGGCGGCGGCGGTGCTCGCCTGGGCGGTGGCCCACCATGTCGCGGTGGTCCCATTCGGCGGCGGCACCTCTGTCGTCGGCGGGCTCGTGGCGCGCCGGGACGGTTATGCAGGCGTGGTCAGTCTCGACCTGCTGCGGATGGATCAGCTGCTCGCCGTGGACAAGATCTCCATGATCGCGACGTTCCAGCCCGGCGCGCGCGGACCGGCCGCCGAGGCGCAGCTTGCCGCGCACGGACTGGCCCTTGGCCACTACCCGCAGTCTTTCGAATTCGCCTCGATCGGCGGCTTCGCCGCGACCCGTTCCTCGGGCCAGTCGTCATGCGGCAACGGACGCTTCGACGAAATCGTGGTCGGACTCCGCGTCGCGACGCCGATCGGCGAGCTGCGGCTCGGCTCAGCCCCGGCAAATGCCGCAGGCCCCGATCTACGCGAGGCGGTGCTCGGCAGCGAAGGCGCGTTCGGCGTGATCACCGAAGTTACCCTTCGGGTGCGCCCCGTAGCCGACGTAAAAGCGTACGAGGCGTGGGCGTTCCCGTCGTTCACCGTCGGCGCAGACGCGCTGCGCAAGCTCGTGCAGCGCGAGTTGCGGCCTACCGTCTTGCGCCTGTCCGACGAGGCCGAGACCTTCGTGAACCTGGCTAGTCAGACCAACATTGGCGCCGAGCAGGTCAGCGGATGCCTCATGGTCGTCGGCTACGAGGGCACTGCCGCACTGGGCCGCCAACGGGTGATCACCGAGGCGCTCAGCGAACTCGGCGGCAGACCGCTCGGCGCGCAGCGCGGGCAGGAGTGGGCGGCCGGCAGGTTCGCCGCGCCGTATCTGCGCGATGCGATGCTGGACGTCGGCGTGCTGGTCGAGACGCTTGAAACAGCGACGTTCTGGTCGAACCGCGACCGTGTCTATCAGGCGGTCAAGGCGGCGCTCGCGGGGACCCTGGGCGAGCGGACCCTCGTGCTGTGCCATATCTCGCATGTCTACGAGACAGGTTGCGCCCTCTACTTCACCGTCGCCACCCGGGAGGCGGCGGACCCCGTTGGCCAGTGGCTGGTCGCGAAGGCCAAGGCCAGCGACGCGATGCTGGACTGCGGTGCCACGATTACCCACCACCACGCAGTTGGCGTCGACCACAAGCCATGGCTCGCCCGTGAGGTCGGGCCAGTCGGCGTCGCGATGCTTCGTGGCCTCAAATCCGCGCTCGACCCAACCGGAATCCTCAACCCCGGAGTGCTGATCCCATGACGGGTTACACCCTGCTGGTAAACCCGGCCTGCGGCGGTGGCTCAGGTGCCGCCGCTGCGGAGTCTGTCGCGCAGACCCTGCGCAGCGCCGGGCACGACGTTAAGGTCTCCTCGACGCCAGGCGTGCGCGGGACCCTCGACCTAGTCGACGCCGCCGCCGCCAGAAGCGACGTGATCGTGCTGGTGGGCGGCGACGGCACGCTCTCCTCGCTCGCCGGACGGGTCGCCGCCCGGGGCGCCACCCTCGGCATCGTCCCGGCGGGCCGAGGCAACGATTTCGCTCGCATGCTCGGGCTGCCCACGGCGCCCGCGGCCGCGGCCGCGGTGCTCCTGTCCGGGTCCCCGAAGACAGTGGACCTGCTCCAGGTAACGATCCCCGGCGACGAGCCCCGCGTCATCGCGGGCTCGGCATACAGCGGGCTTGATGCGCGGGCAGGGGAGATCGTTAACACGGTCCGGTGGATGCCGCTCAGGCTGCAGTATCCGTATTCCGCGCTGCACGCGGTGGCGACTTACCGGCCGGCCCGCTTCCGAGTGGCGATCGACGGTGACGGTGCGGAGTACGTCGGGGCATCCGTCGTCGTCGCGAACTCGGCGTACTACGGCAACGGCATGAAGATTGCCCCCAGCGCCGCCGTCGATGACGGACTGCTCGACGTGGTGATCATCGAAGCAGAATCACGCCGCAAGCTGATGCAGTCCCTGCCCAAGGTGTATCAAGGCGCTCACGTGAACCTGCCCGGCGTGCATGTGCGGCGCGGCCGTCGGGTGGAGGTGACGGCGTCACCACATGTCTCGATGGGCGGTGACGGCGAGCCCCTCGGCCGCCTGCCGGGACTGGCCCAGCCGCCCGCCGTCGTCGAGGTGCTTCACCAAGCATTGACGGTACTCGCCTGAGCCGCCCGGCATGTCGGGGTGCTACTGGCACCCGTTCCTGGGCAGCCCGGTTGACTTCCGGAGACTTACCGAGTCTCCGATCAGCGCGCGGTTGCCTCCCCTGGGGGTCTGTGAGGCGATCTCCCCGGCGTTAACGTCGCAGCTGGTGGTGGTGCCGATCGAGCCGACCACGAGGCCGGCCCGCTGGATGGCGGCGGTGGCCTGGTCGACCGTATCGCCGATAACGCCGGGTACCCGGACACTGCGGTCGCAGACGACCAGCGTGACCTCCGACCCGATCCCGGTCACCTGGCCCGCGGGCGGGCTGCTCCCGATCACGAGTCCCTTGCTGCCGGGATCGCAGGCGGTCGTGGTGGTGGTCGAGTCGCCGCGCAGGAACGCCGCCACCAGCGCCGCCTGCGCGCTGGCGACGGTGCCGCCGGCCACGTTCGGAACGGTGGACTGCGATTGCCCGCACACGCGGGCGATGCGGCTGGCCCAGTTATTACTGGCGGTGAAGTACTGCTGGTCGGTCACGGCGCAGGTTCCGTTGCTGACGGCCGGGTCGACGGCGACGGAGGAGTAGTCACCGAACCGGTCCGACAGGGAGGTAACGGACCCGGTGACCAGCGGGAAGTCGACGCCGGACCGGTTGGGCAGGCTGCCTCCGTTGTAGAGGAAGGAGTCGACGGTGTCCGTAACCCCGACCCCGGCCACGGTGTCGGTGAAGACCCAGTTGAGGAACACCGTCTCGACGCCATTGGGTGCCAGGCCAACGCCGATCGAGGGGTTGAAGTCGGCGCTGGTCGCGCTGTGGTGGGCTAGCGCTAGCTGCTCCTGGGGCGGGTTGCTCCCCGGGACGACGAAGCCGTAGCGGACCGTCGTGGGGTTAGTGGTGCCATCCGGGGGGTTGCTGCCGTCCGGGACCCCGATCGTGTGGGCGAACCATACGCGGCTGCCATCGAACACAGCTGACCAGGTGATCCGCCCTTCGAGAGCGTCGAGCCGGGTACTGGTGCCCGGCTGCGGCGCGGTGGCGGGCGGCCAGGCCGGCCCGGCGAAGTCTGAGTGCGTCAGCGCGGGGCTGGCCGAGCCGCTGCCATCCAGCCGGTACAGCTGGTACAGGCCGATCACCGGGTCCGGGCTGCTGGTCAGGAAGTAAGTGGACGAGGAGTCGATCATCGGGTTGCCGGCGTTGACCACCGGCTCGGGCGGGAGCACAACGCCGACGTCGAACACCGGGAAGTCGGTCGCGACGTTGCCGTACAGGTTGGCCTTCGGGATCGCGAACACGACGCTGTCATCCGCGCTGTCGGCGTTCGGGTCGCCCGCCGCCGCCCCGAGCAGCACCGAATGCCGGTCCTGGCCGAGCATCGGCTCGTCAAGGAAGTTGCCGGCGGACAAGGAGAACGTGGGCCGGAACACCGTCCACGGGCCGCAGGCACTGCTGCCCGTGCTGACCGCCACGTACATGGCGGCGGTAGCCGAGGAGGAAGGCGGGATGATGCTCACGGTCAGGATGAAGCGGCCGTTGAGGTTGTCGTATTCGACCCGGGGATCGGTGAGGAAGTCGGTCGTGCCCAGCAGGTCGGCAAGGCGCACCCCGCCGCCGCACAGTGTGGCGCCGGTGTTGTCGTACGCCTGCGTGAAGTTGTTGGTGGCCGTGAGGATCTGGCTGCCGTTGGTCGCGGCGCTCGGGTCGGGCGGAAGGCCGTGCGCCTGCGCCTGGGTAATCCCCGGGAAGCTGGTCGTGATGCTGGCGTCCGGCCTGACCAGCCTCGAGGGCGCTGCCTGAGCGGCCTGCCCGCGGGCGGGCGGCGACGTCTTGGGCAGCATGCGGAGGTCGACGCTCCGGCCGGCTCGCGCCACGTGACCCGAACCGGTGGCAGGGACGGCCACCGGCTTGCCCAGGGCCGGCCTGGCGGAGCCAGGCGGAACGGCCAGTGGGCGCGGCAGTTCGTTGCCGGGCGACGGGACGGTAGTGGCGGCCGCCGGGCCGGCCAGCCCGGCGAGTCCGAGCGCCAGCGCGACGCCGGCCAGCAGGAGGCGGCGGGTCATCGCGGCGAACCCACCAGCGCAGATTCCAGCGGGCATCTTTCACCCTTCGTTGAGCGGCTGAATCCGGGTTCCCGCCAGAAGCAGGCCCCGGCACCGAGGAGCATGGCCCCCGCCACTGAAGCGGCGCTGATACGAGCTTGAAAGACCGCGCCCCCACGGCGGCGAGCTGGCGGGTGAGCGGGCCGGGCGGCCGCCGGGCCGGTGGTAGCGCAATAGCGCGCCGGCGCCGGTCAGGGCGCGCCGCTAGCTTCAGCGGTGCTTCAGTGCCGTTCCAGTGCCGCCGGGCAGCCTGGCGGATGCTGTGGCGGCGCTTGGGTTACCCACGCCGCCGCAGCGCCCACCGGGCCAAACGGGGAAGGGGAAGCCATGAGGTGGAGATCGGTGATCACGACGCTGGCGAGCGCGGGGGGTACCGCGCTCATCGCGGGGGCGATGACGGCCAGCCCGGCCGGGGCGATGCCGATGGCCCCAGCCGGGGCGGTGCCAGCGGCCGCCACGGCTGTCCATCCGGCCGTTACCGCCCAGCCCGCCGGGCACTGGGGCGACGCGCGCCCGATCCCCGGCCTGGCGGCGCTGAATGCCGGCGGGGGCGGCGGGGTCGAGCACGTGGCCTGCCCGTCGCCCGGCTTTTGCACCGCGGCCGGGTCATACATCGACGCCGACGGCCACAACGAGGCGTTCGTGGCCACCGAGTCCAACTTCACCTGGGGGCAGGCGAGCCCGGTACCCGGCCTGGCCGCGCTGAAGGGAACCACGCCGGACGGGAAGTCAACCCCGTCCTTCATCCAGTCGCTGTCGTGCGCGACGGCCGGCGGCTGCGCCGTCGGCGGGTGGTACGTGGACCCGTTCGGCAACCTCCAGCCCTTTGTCGCCGACAGCACCGGCGGAACCTTCGGCACCGCGAACCCGCTGGTGAAAATCCCGGACACGGAAAGCCAGTTCATCGCCCGGGTCACGGCCCTGTCCTGCCCCGAGCCGGGCAACTGCACGGCCGCCCTGTCGCTGCCGTTCTCACCGGACGGCGTCAGCCTCGTCCCGGATGCCTTCACCGTCGATGAGGTGAACGGCACCTGGGGCGCCCCGCAGCGGGTCGACGGCATCAGCCCGATAGCGACCCAGGTAGAGCCAGACCAGATCTTCTCGCTGTCGTGCCTGTCACCGCGCAACTGCGAAGCCGGCGGGTACTTCAGCACTCCCGCAGGCAACCTGCACGCCATGGTCGTCGCCGAGATCAGCGGCACCTGGACCCAGGCCTTCGCGCTGCCCGGCCTCGCGGCGCCGGCCGCCATCGACTTCAACCCCAACGGGGACTCGGCGATCTCCTCAGTGTCGTGCAACGCCAGCGGCCTGTGCGCCCTCGGCGGCACCTACGCGGACAATCACGGCAATACCCGGTCCTTCATCGCCACCAAGTCATCCACCGGAACGTGGACCACGCAGAGCGTCCCCGGGATGGACGACCTGCACGCCACCGGGGTCGCGAACGTGAACGACGTGTCCTGCGGAGCGCCCGGCTTCTGCGCCCTCGGCGGCCAGTTCGACGAGCAGTTCACCGCCGACTCCACGGCCACGCAGGCGTACGTCGACGCCCTGACCGGGACGAACTGGGGCAGCGCCCAGCAGATCCTGGGAATCAACGACAACCCGTTCGCCGAGACGCTGGCCGTGTCGTGCGGCGCGATGCTCCCCTGCACGGCCGGCGGACAGTACACCGACACCGCCGGGCACACCCAGGCGTGGGTCAGCAGCCAGGACGCCACCCCGGGGACCCACGACTTCGGCTCCTTCGTGACCCTCCAGCAGATCGCCGGAAACCTGAACGCCGGGGACGCGGGGATCAGCGACGTGTCCTGCTCATCGGGCACCGAGTGCGCGGCCGGCGGGTCCTACACCGACGCGGCCGGGAAGGGCCAGGGATTCGTCGCCGAGGAGTCGGCCGCGACCGCCACCACCATCTCGGTCACGCCCGCCACGGTAAACGCCAGCAACGAGGCCAGCGCGCGGATCACGGCCAAGGTCACCGGGCTCGCCGGCGGGACCCCGACCGGCACGGTCACCGTCCTCGCCACCGGCCAGGCCACCCAGTCGACCGCCTGCGCCATCACCTTGTCCGGCGGCACCGGCAGCTGCCCGCTGCCCGCCGGGAGCCTGGCGGCCGGGACCTACTCCCTGACCGGCAACTACAACGGCGACTCCGCCTACGGCGGCTCCACGTCCGCCTCCGGCGCCGGCAGCACCCTCACGGTGACGCCCGCGCTGGCGGCCACCACGACCACGCTGGCAGTGTCGCCCGCCGCGGCCACGTTCGGCAGCGAGCAGGCCGTGACGATGACGGCACGGGTCACCGCGCAAAGTGGCACCCCGGCCGGCACGGTCACCATCAAGGCAGGCGCCACGACCGTGGGAACCATCACCCTCGCCAACGGCGCCGGCAGCCGCCTGCTGACCGCCAGCCAGCTGCCGCCGGGCAGCTACCAGCTAGTCGCCAGCTACGGCGGCGACCAGGCCAATAGCGGCTCTGCCTCCGCGCCGCAGGCGCTCACCGTGGCGGCCGAGCCAACCAGCACCACGCTGACGCTGTCGGCAACCTTGGTCCGGGCCGGCCACGAGCAGAGCGAGCGGCTGACCGTCGCGGTCCGCCCGGCCATCAGCGGCATCCCCGCGGGCACGGTCACCGTCAAGGCAGGCGCCACCACAGTCTGCAGGATCACCCTGGCCTCAGCCACGGGCAGCTGCACGCTGACCGCCAGCCAACTGGCCGCCGGCACCTACCAGCTCACGGTCAGCTACCCGGGCGTTACCCCGTACGCCGCGTCCACCTCAACCGCCAAGACGCTGACCGTACGGAGATAGCGCTCCGCGTCGCCCCGCAAGCCCCCGCGCCGCCCTGGCCGCGGGGGCTTCGGCTTCAGAGGCCGGGCTCCTGCTTGGTGCGGGCGTGGTCGTCGGCGGCGGCCAGCAGGGCGAGGAACGGGCCGACCCGGTGTCCTTCCTGGGCCGGGTGCCGGAACTGACTGTCGTGGTTGACGGTGTACCGGGTCCGGCGGCCGGCCCGGGTGCGGGTGATGTAGCCGGCGGCCTCCAGGTCGGCCACGATGGCCTGGACGGTCCGCTCGGTCAGGTCCGCAGCAGCGCTGAGATCCCGGATGCGGGCGTCGGGGTTGCGGGCGATCTCCACGAGCACGTGGCCATGCCCGGTCAGGAGCGTCCACCGGCCGCCACCCTCGTCAGAGTCACTCATGTAACCGGATCGTATAACCAGTGAGGCATTCCACGCGAGATAAAATACACGATTATTTCCTCATGTGACCGTTGACACGTTCCGACTGCGGGCTGATCCTGGTAATGCCTGGCCGGTCCCGTCCTGGCCGGGCGGCGGTCTCCCGGTGCAGGGCTTCCAGCAGCGGCATCCGGCGCAGCCGTCCTCGCCGACACGGGAGGTGACCATGACGGACGAGGGCAAGTTCCCCGTTGAGACGGCCGCTGGCGTGCCGGTCGTGGCGGTTCCGGCAGAACTCGACATCACCAACGCCCCGCGCCTGGAGCCGGCCCTGGCCGAAGCGGCCGGCAAAGGGCACGGGAGGTTCGTAGTGGACATGAGCCGGACCCGGTTCTGCGACTGCGCCGGGCTCTACGTCCTGCTCGCGGCGCACAAGAAGGCCTGCGCCGATGGCGGCTGCCTCGCGCTGGCCGTCGCCGACCAGGCCGTCCTGCGCCTGTTTGAGCTCACCGGCGCGCGCAGCGTGGTCCCCTGCTTCACGAGCCTGGAGCAAGCCCTCGCTCACGCGTCGGTCGACGGATCCGGCGACGGGCATGCGCCAAAGGGCAGCGTGACGGTGAGCCGGCCTGGCGCAGCCGTCCGCCGACCGTTAGCTTCCTGATTGCTTTAGCTCCCGCTCCCGGTTGCCTTCGGCGAAGTTGCGGGCGCCGGCGTTTGGTGTGGTAGGAAAAGGCGTGGGCTTGCTCGATATCTCCGTGAAGGCCGGGGCATCCGGCCCGGTGATGAAGCTGTCCGGGGAGTCTGACCTAACGACCGCCGGCCAGCTCAGTGACGCCCTCGGCTCCCAGCTCGCCAGCGGAACGCCGCACCTGACCATGGACCTGTCCGCGCTGAGGTTCGCTGACTCGGCGACGTTCAGGGTGCTCATCGAAGCCCGCCGCGCCTACGAGAACGCAGGCGGGACCCTCGAGCTACTGAACCCGCAGCCCGCCGTCGCCCAGGCCATCCAGTTGCTCGGCATCGACCAGGTGCTCACCATCCGGACCAGCACCGGAGATCACCCGATAATCCCGTAACGGAATGCATACCAGTAACCGCGCAGTGGTTCCAGCCGCCAGGTCCCGGGTAGCCGGGCCGGCAGGCGGCCGGCGAGTACCAGCCGTGGCATGTCAGGGCCTCGGCCGAGCACCCCGAGGCCACCGAGCCGGACGCCTGCCGTGCGGCGGGATCAAAGAGCGCTAGAACACGGTCATCGGTTTCCGGCGCCTGCAAGCACCGCATCGGCACAACCGGCTCCCGCCCAGAGCGCGCGACCGTCGGCTCGCCCTGGTCATTCGTCCTGGGGAGCCAGGGTATCGGGGTCCGTCCCGGAGGGCTCGCGGCCGCCGCCCATGACGTCGGAGTCTTCGTCAGCCGGTTCCCCGCCCGCCATTACATCGCTGGGCGGCTGCGGTCCGCCCATCACATCCGGTTCGCCTGGTGGTACCTCGCGGTCTGCCATTACGTTGGCACGGCCGTCCCGGCCGCCCGTCAGGTCGGGCCGCTGCTGCGGGCCTGGCTCGCTCATCTTGCTACTCCCTTGATCGAACCCCGTTCCAGATATATCGCAGTGCGATATATCTGTTTGGCTACCTCGGTATCGATCATCCAAACCTCATCCGCGCTGGCAGGCACCTGCGGACCGTGGTCCGCCCGGACCGCGTGATCGCGCCAGCCCCGCCGCGGCAGCGGCAGCGGGTGCCGCGGTTCCCAGGACCCATCCCGGACATCTGCGCTGGCATGGGCCACCGGGCGCGGCGGCCCATGCCGGCGACGGGAGTTATGCGGTGACGGCCTGCTTGTGGTCGCTGCTGGTGACCTGGATGCTGCGGGGCTTGGGGGCCTCGCGGACCGGGATGGTCAGGGTGAGCACGCCCGCGGCGTAGTCGGCGGCGATCTTGTCGGCGTCGAGGGTCTCGCCCAGGAAGACCTGGCGGGTGAAGGTGCCGTAGGGCCGCTCGGCGACGATCAGCTCCGCGCCGTCGGCCTTCACTGGGACGCGCTCGGCGCGGACGGTGAGCACGTTCTGCTCGACGGTCAAGTTGATCGAATCGGCGTCGATGCCGGGCAGGTCGAAGTGGACGTAGAAGCTGTCGCCCTGCCGGTAGGCGTCCATGGGCATCGCGGCGGGCCTGGCGGCGGTGCCGAGCACCTGCTGGGTGAGCCGGTCCAGCTCGCGGAACGGGTCGGTGCGCATGAGCATGGTCAGTACCTCCTTGCCGTGTCGTCTGTCAACTCACGCTCATGAGATCTATATATCACCGCAATCAGAGATCTGACAAGGCTGGACTGAGATTTCCTCATGTCTCATACTGGACGCAAGGCGACATGCAGCCGCCCCTGGCGGAAGGGAAGTGATGGTGATGGCCGCAGCAGGGCATGGCGGCCCCGTCCCGGACCTGTACCGGCTCCTGGGGGTACCCCCAGAGGCCGCCGGTGGTGAGATTACGCGGGCGTGGAGGCGACAGGCGCTGGCTGAGCACCCGGACTCCCGGCCCGGTGATGCCAACGCCCCGGCCCGGTTCCGTGCCCTGGCCGAGGCCTACCAAGTGCTCAGCGACCCGGCCCGGCGCGCCGCCTACGACCGCACGCTGGCCGACCGCCGCGACCCGGGCGCCGCCCCGCCCGGCGCGCCGGCGGGGGCGGCGGGCGGGTGGCGTGCCCCTGGCGTGCCGGTCACGGTGCGACCGGCCGGGCGGGTACCTGAGCCGCCGCTGCGGGCCGGCCCGGTCCGGGTGGATGCTCCAGGGCCGACCTCGGCTGATGGCCCGCGGGCAGCAGACGATGGCCTGGCAAGGCTGGCCGCCCTTGCCGAACTGGCGGCGTGGTACCTGGCTGATGACCGGGGCTGGCCGTGGTGAATCCCGGGTGGGCGGACCTGGACCGGGGGCTGTTCAGCATCTCGGTGGCCGCCGAGCTGGCCGGGCTGCACCCGCAGACGCTGCGGATCTATGAGCGGGAGGGGCTGCTCGACCCGGCGCGCAGCGCGGGCGGGACCCGCCGGTACTCCCGCCGCGACATCGACCGGCTGCAGGAGATCAGCACGCTGACCGCCGACGGACTGAACCTGGCCGGCATCCGGCGCGTCCTTGAACTGCAAGCAGAGACCCGCCGACTGCAGGCCGAGGTGGCCGCGCTGCGCCAGCAGGCCGACCGGAACAGGAGGCCTGCCCGCGACGTGCCCGGCAGCGAACGCCAGGCCCGCTGATCGCTCCCGGCCGACGCCGACGCCGACGGCAGGAGAGCCCGCCCGGCGCTGCCCGATTCCCTCGGCCGCCCGACCAGTCCCGTCTAGCCCCTGGACGGCTGGCTACCTGGAACGGAGTGCGAATCGGACCGTGACGGTCGTGCCGCCCGGGCCGTGGCTAATACTGAGCTGGTCGGTGACCTGCCCGGCCAGCCACAGCCCGTGGCCGTGCTCGGCTGGCCACGGCGCGGTCCCGTTCCCCGGGGCCACGGCCCCGTCCGCGGGGGCCTGCCCGTCATCGCTGACCTCGCAGTACAGGAAGCCGTCATCAGCCCGCAGGCGCAGCCGGCCGTGCCCGGCACCATGAATCACGGCGTTAGCCGCCAGTTCGTGCGCGACCGCGGTGACCTCATACACCTCACGGCGGCCGAACCCGGCCGCAGCCGCGCGGGCCGCCACCGCTGCCCGCAGGGCGTACAGCGACCCGGCGTCGAAGGCCTGGTCCAAGGGCGCGATCCCGGCGGGCGCGGTACCGTCCCCGAGCGCCCGGCCCGGACGGCCCTCCTCAGCGGTCACCGGACGTCACCAGCCGAATGCCAGTGATGGCGTCCAGGCCCAGCCTGGCGAACCCGGCGGCGACCTCGGGCAGGCACCGCAGGGTGACCAGGCGGGACAGGGACGCGATCGCGCGGGCGGCGTCGGCGACCATCAGCGAGCAGCGGGCATCGATGAACGCTAGCGCCGACATGTTGACCTCGATGTCGCCGTCGAGCCGCAGCGCCTCGGCCAGCGCGAGCGCCAGCGGTTCCTCAGCCTGGTAGTCGGCCTCCCCGGCGATCCTGATGCCTGGCGGCGCGTACTGGCGGCAGACCCGCAGCAGCGCGTCCGCGTGGTAGGTGGCCGCCGCGACCGAGCGGGAATGGAACCCGGCGACGGACGCCAGGGTGACCGGGTCAAACCGCTCCCGGTCGTATTGGCACAGCACCGCGGCGGTACTGCCAGCTAGCGCCGCCGCGATGCCCTCCTCAAACTGCGGGAGCTCCTCGATCCCGGCGACCGGGCGCAGCGCCCAGCTCATGTCCAGCGACGCCCGAAGGCCCGGGAACCCCTGCTTCCGGCACGACTGCAGTTCCTCCGCCAGCCAGCTGACCGCCGTGTCCGCGCGGAACGCCTGCCCCGACAGCAGCCGCCCCTCCCAGCCCGCCACCGTCATCTGGCCCCGGGCGATCGCCGGCTGCACGCCCACCCCGCGACGGCCCAGCTCCCCGGCCACCGGGCCAGGCCCGGCACCACTGAGGCACACCACCTTCAGGCCCGCCGCCAGCCCGTCGCGGATGAACGCCGCGGTCAAGTCGAACAACTCCTCCGACTCGCCGAAAGTCAGGCAGGCATGATCTTCCGCCCCGAGCTCAGTCACCTGCACGCCCGCGTCCGCTACCACCCATCCTCCAGCCACCAAGGTCCTCCCGGAAGACCGTACCGGCAATCAGGCCACCACACGGCACAGGAAGGCACGAAAGCACCTCAGCCGCCACTTGGCCGAGCCTGAATCCCGCGCCCGCCTCTACCCGCGCCCCCGGTCGTCATGCCTGCCACCAGAGAGCCGAGTTCCTGGGCGGGACCGGTGTCGCCATGGTCCGGGGTCCTTGTGGGTGAGCGGGCGACCTAGCCCGCCAGCAGCGTCAGAACCGGAAGCGGGTCACGCCGCCCGGCTCCACCCCCAGGGTCACCACCGCCGCGCGTGGCTCGATGCGGTATACGTTCCACGGCGGTGGTCCCTGCAACGGCGCGTTGAACGGGGCCGTGATGCCCGGCCCGCTCTCGTCGGGCTCGGCCGGCCAGCCGCCGTCCGCCCACGCCCGGGCAACCCGCGCCAGCGCGCCCGGCTCGGTCACCCGCACGGCGTCACCCTCGAAAACGACGTCCGCGTCGCGGACCGACAGCGCCACCGAGCACCGGGGATCGCGCGCCACGTTGCGGCCCTTGCGCGTGCCCGCGCCCGTCTGGAACCAGAACGTGCCCTCCAGCCACACGGCGCCGACCGCGGTCACGTGCGGGCTGCCGTCCTCGTTGACGGTGGACAGCCAGGTCGTGCGGGCGTTGTGCGCGTCCGGAGCGGGCGCCGACCCCGCATCGAGCTTCCCGGCAACTGCCGCCCAGTCGACCGGCGGCAGCCCGTCCGCCTTGCCCAGGTTGGTGACCTCCATGATTTATCTCCTCCATCGCCGGCGGGCACCCTGGCTAACAGCGCCCTTGCAGGCATGACGCGCGGCAACCGCGAAAGTCATCGCGGCGGGCAGGGATACACCCGGCGGCAAGCTTGCTGGAACGCACTGGTGACCAACAGGACGCGAACGACCGTTCTCCTGGCAGTGGTATTGGATGGACGCCCTATCGGCGCCCTGATCCGCGCTGGCCGCTTGCGCCCCGTCGATGCCTACCTCGCAACCTGCCCCAGCAGTGCACACTAATTGACAAAAGTCAGGAATCCGGCGCTGCCTGCGATCGGTCGATCAGCTGGCGTACCTCACGGGCGACGGGTCCGGGTTGTGTCAGCAGCGCGAGGTGATGGCTCGGCATCTGCCTCACCGGCCAGCCGAGTTCGCGTGCCCGGGCCGCCTCGCCTTCGTAGGCCTCGCTGAGCTGGAGATAGCCACCGGGAGCGTCCGGCCACCCTGGCGCGGGCGGATGAACTTCCTCCAGCATGGCCAGCGGCAGCCGGGGGCACCCCGCTACGAAATGCCGCCGGACAGCCGGGTCGGGGACGAGATCGGCCAGTTCTTCCTCGCCCCACCACTGCGACCATGGCGGCAGCTGGCCCTGCGAGTCGGCCATTTCCCGCAGCCGGGCCGCGAAACCGGGCGTCATGGTCTCCATCCAGGAGCGCCCCGGCGCCGGCAGCCGGGCATCGACGAAGACGTAGCCCTGGACTGCGTCTCCCAGCATCGTCCCGGCCGTGGCCAGCAATGGCCCCGCGCGGCTGTGCCCGATGAGGATTACGGGCTCGCCGGGCGCGCAGCTGGCGATCACCTGGGCCTGGCGCACGTGATACGGCAACCCCGCCGCGACAGCGCTGGCCAGGTCCGGAACCGTTACCGCGTATCCGTCTGCGGCCAGCTCGCTTGCCACTGGCTCCCAGGTCCTGCACCCAACCAGCGGGCTGTGAACCAGCAGTAGCCGAGCGTGCATGCCCTCATTCGTACCACCATGCAGCCGGCTCCGAGGCCAGTGATGCTGCAGCGGGGTTTCCGGTCGTGCGGCATCTGCGGCCATTCGGCCTGCGCTGGTTCCAGTTCGGTGAGGCGCGTAAGGAGGGTCGGGGCAAAGAGCGGGCCGGTTCATCCCGTTGGGCCAGAAGAAAGGGAAAGGAGCTTTGGCGCGCTCATTGCCTTCGGGGGCGCGCTCTTTGACGAAGGTGCCGCGGTCGCTGATGGTGACCACGAGGCCTCCGTGAGCCGAGGTCGCTGAGCACCGCTTCAACCCCGGAGGCCATGGGAGCGATCTTCCGTGACGTGGCGCACTGCTAGAGCGCGGGGACGCGTGTCAGGAGGACCAGCTCGCCGAGATGACCCGGCGCGAAACGCCCTCCGGCCATCGTCACGACACGGGTAATGACAGACTTATCCAACAGCGGGGCGCCCGGTGCGAGGCATGTCTTGGCGGACGTACCTCACTTACCGGAGCCCCGCTCCCGTCTGCAGCCACATCGACACCCGCGAAAACGCCTGACAACCAGCCGAACCGGCTGACTTACCGGCCTTGGGCTAGCTGCCGGTCTCGACCAACGTCGCGTTCACCTCGCCGCGGTCGGCCCCGATCCCGACTGCGGTGCAACTGTTTCCGGCACCGCACCAGACCGAGTTGAGGACGTCCAGGTCATTCACGGTACGGTTCGGGCTCGTTCGCGTGGTCCATGACGTGCCGTTCCAGACCTGAACAAGGGTCAGCGTGGCGAGCGTGGAGGAGTTCTGCTGCTCACCGACGGCGGCGCAGAAGTTCGCTGACCTGCACCAGATGCCCAGTAGTAGGTTGACCGTGGATCCCGTGGGGGTCGGGGTAGCCTGAACGGCCCACGCGCTGCCGTTCCAGTGCTCGGCAAGCGTCACCTGATTGAATGTCGGGTTCTGGAAGTAGGAGCCCGCGGCCGTGCAGTCATCGGCCGCCACGCAGGAGACCGCCGTAAGGCCGATGCTGCTTCCGTCCGCTGGCATCGGAGTGGCCTGCAGCGACCATGCCGTCCCGTTCCAGGCCGCGGCCTGCTGAGTGCCAGTCGGATCGGAGCCGACCGCCTCACAGGACGTCGCCGATACGCACGACACCGAGGTCGCGGTAAAGCTCGGGATGGCGGCGGACTGTGACCAGGCGCTGCCGTTCCAGCTGTCGGTCTCGCCGTCATTGGCCACCCCCATGCAGAAGGTCGCCGAGGTGCAAGCCACCGAACCCGGACCCCTGGTTCCAGGGACTGGCTGCGCGGTCCACGAGGTGCCGTCCCATTGCCACGCGGCCGGACCCGGTCCTGCCGCGCTGAAGCCCACGGCCTCACAGAAACTCGCCGACACGCACGACACGCCGCTCATTGTCGCCCGGACGCCATTCGATGACTGGGCTGGCACGGGCGTCGGCTGGATCTGCCACGACGTTCCGTTCCAGCCCTCGGCCAGGCTGATCACGTTGGCCGAGTTATCGGTCGCCGTGCCCACCGCCTCGCAGAAGGCCGCCCGAACGCAGGAAACGCCGTTGAGGGCGTTGGAGGTGGCGCCGCGAGGCGTCGCCGCCGCCTGAAGAACCCACGAGTCGCCGTTCCACCCCTCGGCCACGGCCTCCAGGTCCGGGCTTATGTTCCCGAAGTAGCCGCCCGCCTCGCAGAAGGCCGCGGAGACGCAGGAAACGGCATTCAGGCTCGTGATGTATGCGGATCCGGCCGGATTGGGGGTCGGCTGCACCGTCCAGGACGTGCCGTTCCACGCCTCGGCGAGGCTAGGCCCGGCGGTCGTGCTGACGTTGTCGCTGAAGTAGCCGACCACCTCACACGCTTGGGCCGAGGAGCACGACAGCGCGCCGAAGCTGCTGTAGATGGCGCCGGAGGGCCCCTGGAGGGGCTGCGGTGCCCAGGCTGACCCGTTCCAGATCGCGCTTCCGGTCGCCCCCGTTCCGTTCACCGCCATGCAGAAGCTTGGCGAGACGCACGACACCAAGCCCCCGCCGCCCGACGTGGCCTGCAGGGTCCAGGAAATCCCGTTCCACATATCGGCGAAGGCTGGGCTGGCGCCCATCACCTCGCAGAAGGTCGCCGACGCGCAGGAGACGCTGCCGAGGCTCGTGAAGGTAGCACCCGCCGGGACGGGGACGGACTGCACGCTCCACGCCGCGCCGTTCCAGGTCTCGGCCAGCGCTGTCTGCGCGCCGAAGCTGTTGAAGGCGAAGCCGGCCGCCTCGCAGAACGTCGGTGACGTGCAAGACACCGAGGACAGGACCGCGGAACTGGAACCGGACGGGTAAGGAACTGGCCGGATCGTCCATGAGGTGCCGTTCCATGACTCCGCCAGGATGACCGAGGCATTGGTGCCGGGGGTGGAGTAGGCCCCCACGGCCTCGCAGAAGCCCGCCACCGGGCATGACACGCCAGCCAGGGCGGGAGAAACGGCCGGGACGGTGTCCGAAGCGGGGTTGGGCGTCGTTTGCCTGCGCCACGACGTGCCGTTCCATGCCTCGGCGAGCGTGTCCGTAATCCCGGAGGCATTCACGAACGAGCCGACCGCCACGCACGACGTCGCCGATGGGCAGGACATGGACCTGATCTGGCCGCCCGGAAGCGTCACGTTGGGCGAGTGCTGTATGGTCCAGCCCGGGCTGGCCGCAAGCGCGGTACCCGTGGGTATCGCGGCCGAGGAGACAATTGCCAACACCGCCATTGCATTCGCAGCCATCGAAATGAACGCCCGTCGCCACATCGCGTCTCCCGCTTCCCTGTCCATAACCGCGCGTCACCGTGCCGTTTCGACGCTAATGATGCACTTTCCCCAGAGGATTGTCACCACATATACAAATATTCCAAGATTCCCTTGCTGGCTCCGTCGCGCCTTAGGCACCTCGAACCCGGGCCAGACGCGGCTCGAACGTCCGTTCGGGCACTGCTGTCGGCTAAAACCCGCCAGCACGCAAGGCACGCCGCCACGCCGAGCGTGATCAACCGGACAAAGGCCTCAGCAGTGGTGAACAGATTCAACCCTGTTGCGGGCACTAGCACTAGAACAGCGTCCCGAGTCATGGCGGCGTCCAAAATGCGCGGAATATCCGATTCACTCGCCGGGCGGCAGCCCCCTGAGCCCCGGCCCGCCGCGAGTGCCGAGAGGTTTTGGGCGGGAAACCGGCGCCAAAAAACGCC